>DATEUS010000343.1:0-11413 GCA_035282985.1 Candidatus Acidiferrales bacterium | reverse complement strand
AAAGGCGCCGCGTTCGTGGCCGAAAAGCTCGCTCTCCAGCAGGGTCTCGGTGAGGGCGCCGCAGTGGATGACCACCAGCGGCATGTAGCGGCGGGGGCTGGCGGCGTGGATGGCGCGGGCCACCAGTTCCTTGCCGGTGCCGCTCTCGCCGCTGATGAGCACGGTGGCGTCGGTGGGGGCGACCATCTCGATGAGCTCGTAGACCCGCTTCATCTCCGGGCTCTGCCCGATCAACTCGGTGCGGGGGAAAATCTCCTGCAGATTCTCCCGCAGCCGCACCACTTCCCGCTTGGTCGAGCGGTGTTCGAGGGCGTTGGAGACCAGGTGCACCAATTCGTCGGGATCGAAGGGCTTGGTGATGTAGTCGTAGGCGCCGCGCTTGAGGGCGCGCACCGCCGTCTCCACCGAAGCGTAGCCGGTCATGATGATGAGCGGCATCTCGGGGTCGATCTCCCGCAGCCGGTCTTGCAGCTCCATGCCGTCCATGCCCGGCATCTTGATGTCGATGAGGGCGGTGTCATAGTTGCCCTTCTGGATCGCCTCCAGCGCCTCGCGGGCGCTGGCCACGGTGTGGATCTCGTAGCCCTCGGTGGCGAACCACTTTCCCAGCGAATCGCGCACCACCATCTCGTCGTCCACAATCAAAATCTTGCCCTTGGTCTTGAGGGCGGGGGCTTCTACCGTACTCATGGTTTTCCTCCGTTTCCTGAGACGCCTGTGGCCACGGGCGGGGTCAGGCTCACGGGCGTCTCCAATGGCAGCGTGAGCACAAACTCGGTGCCTTCTCCCGGGGTGGAGCGGGCGGCGATGGCGCCGCCATGCTGCTCGGCAATGCTGCGGGCCACCGCCAAGCCCAGCCCGGTGCGCTGCTGGCTCTCCTTGGTGGTGAAAAAGGGCTCGAAGATGTGGGGCAGGACCTCCGGCGGAATCCCCACACCGTTATCCTTCACCTGCACGCGGGCAGCGTCGGCCTTCGCGTCGAACTCGGTGGCAACTTCCAGCCGGCCGCCGTGAGGCATGGCCTCGGTGGCATTCACCAGAAGCGATAGCACCACCTGCTGGACCTGACCGGCGTCGCAGAAGATCAAAGGCAGGTTTTCGGCCAGGCGTTTGTTCAACTCCACCGCTTGCAGATCCAACTGGTGGTGCACCAGCGTCAGCGCCCGCTCCACCAGGGTGTTCAACTGCTGCGGCTCACGGTGCGGGGGCGCCTGGCGGGCAAAGGTCAGCAGGTTGCGCAGAATCTCTCCGCAGCGGCGGCTTTCGCGGGTGATGATGCCCAACTGCTCGATCATCTCGGCGCGCGCGGCCGGGCTGAGGTCGTTCTTCTCCAGTGTCTTGAGAGTCAGACGGGCGTAGGTGAGGATGCCGGAGAGAGGATTGTTCACTTCGTGCGCGACGGTGGCGGCCAGCTTGCCCAGGGCGGCCATCTTCTCGCTGGCCACCAGAATGGTCTGGGCGCGCTGCAGCTCTGCGGTCTTCTCCTCCACCCGGTCTTCGAGCGTCTGGGTCCAGGCGGTCAACTCCTTGTGCGCGTCGGCCAGGTCCGCCGTCATCTTGTTGAAGGAAGCGGCCAGCGTACCCAGTTCGTCGCCGGAGCGCACCGGCAGGCGGTAGTCCAGGTTGCCCTGGGCGACCTTCTCGGTGCCGGCCATCAATTCGCGCACGGGCTTGTGCACCACCACCCAGATGAACACCACGCTGAGCAACGAGGCCAGCACCACCACCAGGCCGATGAAGCTCACCAGGTTGGCCTGGTGCTCGGCCATCTTCTGATCCACCGCGGCCAGCGAGAGGTCGGCGTCGATCACGCCCAGGATACGGCGCTCGGGTGGGTGGGCGTGGCAGCCGGCGTTGGCGCAGGCGGGCTGGTTCTCAATGGGACGAATCACGCCGAGGACTCGATTCCCTTGGGCGTCGGTGAAGATGCGGGCGCGGTCGGGGCGATCGAGCCGCGTCAGCGGCGCTTCCTGAGCGTGGCAGGCGTAACAAGCCTCGGCCCGCTTGTCGACGAAGGTGTTGACCTCGGCCGGGTCGGTCGAAAAGCTGATGCGGCCTTCTTCGTTGAAGATGCGGATGCGCTGGATCCCGGGCTCGCTGCCGATGGTGTTGATGACCTGGTAGAGGGCTTCGCGGTCGTTGCGCAGCATCTGATAGTGAGTGCTGCGCTGGATGAGGTCGCTGATGCGGCCGGCGCTCTCCAGAACCAATTCTTCCGAGTGCTTCCGCTCCAGACGCAGGTTCAGGTAGCCGAAGAGGCTGAAGACAGCCACCATGCTGACCACCAGGTAGATGGCCAGCTTGACCGCCAAGCTGGCCCGCAAGCGCTGACGCCCTGGCGAGGTAGTTGCCACGACTTACCTCCCGCCTTCGGGCAGCGGGGCCAGCGTCGGGGGAGCAACCGACCGCTTCTCCTCAGCGAAGATGGGCAGGTGCTTGGCGGCGAGACGGAAGATGGCAAAGCCGAGAGCGATGATGGCAAGGGTCACCATCACCTCGGTCCACTTGGGCACGTAGTGGGTCCCCGAGCCGGTCTCCATGCCGGTGATGCTGACGTTCAAGCGATGGGCCACAAACCCGAAGATGACCATGACGGCGCAGGCGTAGAGCGCGCCGGGGTCCAAGCGCACGTGGCGGCGGAAGAGCAACAGCATGGGCAGCAGCAGCAGTGCTATCTCCAGCGCGAACAGATAGGTTTCCGTGCGCGCCTCGAGCAGCAGGGGCAGCACGCCCCGGTGGCGCAGGTCGAGGAAGCGCATCAGCAGGTACACCGCCAGCAGCACCGCCAGCACCCGACCCATGCTGGCCAGCAGCGGCCGCTCCAGTTGCTTGCCAAAGGCCCGGCTGCTGTGCCAGGACTCGAAAATCGTCATGGCGAAGCCCACCATGATGGCGGAAACAAAGAAGAACAGCGGCAGCAGCGGCGAGTACCAGAGGGGATGGAGCTTCATGGGCACGATGAGGTAGAGGCTGCCCAGAGAGGACTGGTGGAGAGTGGAGAGGATCACCCCGGCCATGACCAGGGGAATGGAGACGGTCCGCATCCACCCCAGCGGCGTCTTCCAGCCCAGGCGCTCGAACACCGCCGGGGCAAACTCCAGCGCCAGAACGGTGGTGTAGAGCATCACGCACCAGGCCACTTCGAACATCACCGAGCGCGGGTTCCACATCACCAGCGGGTGCCAGATGCGGTAGGGCCGGCCCAGGTCGAAGAGCAGAGCCACAATTACCAACAGGTAGCCGAGGAAGGCGGTGAGGATGGTGGCGCGCAGGATGGGCTTGTAGCGCTCGAGATTGAAGATGTAGACGATGGCCGCCAGGGTGAAGCCGCCGGCTGCCAGACCGACGCCGCAGAGAATGTCGAAGCCGATCCACAGGCCCCAGGGGAATTCGTCGCTCAGGTTGGTGGCGCCGCCCAGGCCGTAGACCACCCGCACGTAGGTGGCGTAAAGCCCACCGAGCATCAAGGCGGCGAAAATCCACTGCCAGACGGTGAGCCGGGGGAGGCGCAGCCGGGTCGTCATGGCTTCGCCCCATCCTTGCCCGCCTGGCGCTCAGCCGCCGCCACCTCCTCGCGGCGGTGCGTGATCCACCACACCCCGCCCAGCAGCACTGTGCCCACGGCCACGATGTCGGGGATCAAAGACAGCACCCTCCACGTCAGCAGCGGGAGCGGCTCCCGCAACAGACGCGTGCGCATTCCCAGTTCTTCGAAGGGAACGGCGGAGAGGAACAACACCGAGGTGCCCCCCACCTCGTTCAGCCCATAGATGTGGTCGTAGTACTGATCGGGGTTGGCGGCCAGGCGGCGCTGCGCCTCGGCAATCAGTTCGTCGCGCTCGCCGCAGATGGTGGCGCCGGTGGGGCAGATTTCAGCGCAGACCGTGGGCAAGCCCGCCTGCTGCCGCTCGTAGCACATGTCGCACTTCTTCACCCGCGGCAGTTGGCGGCTCCACTCGTAGGCCGGCACCTGGAAAGGGCACGCCAGCATGCAGTAGCGGCAGCCGATGCAGCGGCTTTCGTCGTACACCACTGGCCCCAGCGAGGTCTTCTGCAAGGCCCCCACCGGGCAGACCGAAGCACAGGTGGGATCTTCGCAATGCATGCACAGGCGTCGGGTGAAACCTGCCTCGTGAGTGACGATGGTCGTGAGCTTGTGCTCGGAAAGCTTCTCCTGGGCGGCGATCTCCTCGTCGTAAGGCAGGCCCCAACGTTGCGCGCAGGCCCCCTCGCAGAGCCGGCAGCCGACGCAGAGAGTGCTATCGTAGAGAATGGCTTTTGGCATAACAGTTTCCTTCACTCTCGCCCCTTACGAGGGGCAATCTTGGTGCCAGGGAGCGAGGCAAATAAGCCCCCTCTTTCCAGAGAAATAGGGAGCCGGCTCCGCAGCGGGTGACAAAATGTCGCATTTCCCGGCGCCCCACGCCGAGAAACGCGACAGAGTTTCTCAACGAACCCGCCTGCTCAGGTGAGGAAAAACTCCCTGGTCAGGTCCTTCCAGGAAGTATCCGGCAAGGCCGCAAAGGTATCGTCGGCCGGGCGCCCGCCATCGGCGGCCACGGCGCCGGCCAGTTGCGGCTGCCGGGCATAGAGCCGCTCAACGGCGTCGCGCATCCAGGCACCCACCATCCCAGCAGGCAGGAGGTTCCGGGCCGTGTTCTCTTCGTCCGGCACCATGATGGTCATCAGCCAGCCGCGCCCGTAGGGCTCCTTGCGGAGGAGCGAGGGGTCGGCTGCCAGTTCGGAGTTGACCTCAACCACTTCGCCTTCGATGGGCGACACCATCTCGGTCTTCTCGCCGTCGCGATGGAAACTCCACGCTCTCTGTCCCTGGCGGACCCACCGCCCCGGCTTGGGCAGCTCAATCCTCTCCACCGGGCCGACCAGCGCAGCCGCAAACTCGTCCACGCCGACGCGATACAGGTGACGCCGCTCACGGATCAGCCAACTGTGGCCGGGATGGTAGGTCAGCTCGTGCGGGACCAAGAACCCTTCCACATAGGCCGGCTGAGGCGCCGACGGCCCTAGGGCTTCGCGAGGCTTCTCGCGGGCTTCGGCCACGACGGGTTTAACCGCCTTTCGCCGCTGGAGCCAGTAGTCGAGCAGGATGAAGGTCAGGAACGTTGTCAGTACCAGGATCACTGTCATGGCCCACCTTCCTTTCGGCTGCCCCCCGTCGGGGAGCAGCCTGTGTTGCCAACCTCAGTTAAGGCACGCGCATCTCCAAACCGTCCACCGAACCTCAGCTTCACGAGCGCTTAATCCCCCCTTATTCAATCACTTGGAAAACTCCTCCCGGGAGACTGTGGAGCGGAAAAACGCGAACTGTCGAGGAAACCGACGCCGGAGAGAGGAAAAACGACGGGCTTGGACCGTAACTACTGCGGCGCCAAGGGCTTTGTGCAGGGTGTAGGGATAAGCCACGCCGCGTCGAGAAATCCGACGGATATCGCGCCCGTCAAGGGCTTACGTGGGACCGGCGCCCGGCCGGCTCCGTCACGCGGGCAATCCGGGTTCCAGCCATACCCTGGAGCGCCTCGGGGATTCGCTCGGGGGAGGTGATGATGACTTCGCGGCCGCCCCGGTTGAGGTAACTGAGGGCGGCTTCGATCTTGGGCCCCATGCTCCCGGGGGGAAACTGGCCTTCGCGGAGGTAACGCTGCGCCTCTTCGGCGTTCAGGTATTCAAGCAGCTTCTCCTGCGAGGTGCCGTAGTCGAGCGCCACTTGGTCAACCCCGGTGGAAATCAGGAAGAGGTCAGCCTCCAGCTCCCAAGCCAGCAGGCTGGAGGCACGGTCTTTGTCGATAACCGCATCGATTCCGACCAACCGGTCCTGCTCGAAGACAACCGGAATCCCGCCACCGCCACAGGCGATGACCAGGGCGCCGGTGAGCAACGCTCCCTGGATGGCAGCCAGTTCCACAATGACCTTGGGCTCGGGCGAAGGCACCACGCGGCGGTAGCCGCGGCCGGCATCTTCAACCATATGCCAACCCAGGGTGCGGCGACGCTTCTCGGCTTGCTCCTGGGTGTAGAAAGGGCCGATGGGCTTGGTGGGATGATCGAAGGCAGGGTCGCGCCGCGAAACCAGCACCTGCGTGACCACGGTAATCACCGGCCGACTCAGCCCACGGCGGCGCAAAGGCTCCTGCAGGGCTTGCTGCAACAGGTAGCCGATGCTGGCCTGGGTTTCGGCTACGCAGACGTCGAGTGGCAGCTCCGCCACCTGCTCGGCGGCCAGCTCGGAGCGCAGCAAAGCATCGCCCACCTGCGGGCCATTGCCATGCGTGACCGCCACCTGGTAGCCGGCAGCCAGCACGGCCGCGATGCCTTCGCAGGTGGATTCCAGGTTGCGGCGCTGCTCCTCGACGGTGCCGCGCTCACCGGCGCGCACCAGTGAGTTGCCGCCGATGGCCACGACGGCCGTGCGCATCTTCTCGTTCATGCCAACAACGCCAGCAGAATCGCCTTCTGGCTGTGGAGACGGTTCTCCGCCTGGTCGTAGACAACCGAGGTGGGGGCGTCGATCACTTCGTTGGTGACTTCCTCGCCCCGATGCGCCGGCAGGCAGTGCATGAACAACGCTTCCGGCCCCGCCCGGCGCATCAGTTCGCCGTTCACCTGGAAGGGGCGAAAGACCTGCCGACGGGCTTCGGCTTCCTCTTCCTGTCCCATGCTGGCCCAGACGTCGGTGTAGACCGCATCGGCGCCCTGAACGGCTTCGGCGGGATCGTAGGTGAGCTGGACTTGGCCCCCGGCGCGCTCGGCCGCCGCCACCACCGCCGAGTCCGGCTCATAGCCCGGGGGCGTGGCCACGCGCATCCGCACGCCCAGCCGGGCTGCCCCGGCGATCAAGGAGTGGCAAACGTTGTTCCCGTCGCCCACCCAGGCAAAGGTCAGGCCGGCCAGCTTGCCTTTGTGTTCGAGCAAAGTCAGGTAGTCGCCCAGCGCCTGGCAGGGGTGCTCGAAGTCGGAGAGACCGTTGATGACCGGCACGGTGGCGTGCTCGGCCAGACCCGTGACGGTCTGATGAGAAAACACCCGCGCCATAATGACATCCACCCAGCGAGAGAGATTGCGGGCGACGTCGGGCACACTCTCGCGCTTGCCCAGGCCGATCTCCTGCGGCCCCAGATTGAGGGCGCGTCCGCCCAACTGGCCCATGCCGACCTCGAAGGTGGCCCGCGTGCGCAGGCTGGGCTTCTCAAACAACATCGCCAGCGTCTTGCCCTCAAGCGCCTGGCGGTAGGAAGCGGGTTGGGCCTTCACGCGCAAAGACAACTGAAGAAGGGAGTCCAACTCGGCGGCAGTCACATCCTGAAGAGCGAGAAAATCGCCGCCGCGCAGGCTCTCCGGGAGGGCGGGCGCGGAACCGGCGCTCCTGGGGGCAGGTTTAGAGCGAGCCATGATGAGCGCCGCCTTTCAGGCCACCCCGTGCGCGGGGCAACGCACGCTGAACTCGCCCAGCACCTCGGCGAGGCCGGGCTGAGTGCGTTCCTCCAGCTCGTAGGTAACGCGCAGGCTGGGCTTGTTCAGCTTGAGCAGTCGGGCCAAGTCCACCGGAGTGGCCACCAGCACCAGGTCGCAGGGGGTGCGGTTGATGGTTTCCTCCAGCTCGCGCTGCTGGGTGTCGCCGTAGCCCATGGCGGGCAGCAGTGCGTTGAGATGGGAGAAGCGGTGGAAAGTGTCGCGAATGGAGCCGACGGCGTAGGGGCGTGGATCAACTCGCTCGGCGGCCCCCCACTGGCGGGCTGCCACCACGCCCGCTCCGTAGGGCATCTCGCCGTGGGTCAGCGTGGGTCCGTCCTCCACCACCAGCACCCGCCGGCCCTTGATCTGCTCGGGATCAGCCACAGAAACCTTCGAGGCGGCTTCGATGACAACCGCTTTCGGGTTGTGTCGGCGGACGTTGCTGCGGACTTGCTCGACGCCCTCGGCGGTGGCAGTGTCGACTTTGTTGATCACCACCACGTGAGCGCGGCGGAGGTTCACCTCGCCGGGGTAGTAAGAGAGTTCGTGGCCGGCCCGGTGGGGGTCGGCCACCACAATCTCCAAGTCGGAACGGATAAAGGGGGTGTCGTTGTTGCCGCCGTCCCAGAGGATGAGGTCGGCCTCTTTCTCCGCTTGCTGGAGGATCTCGGCGTAGTCGGCGCCGGCATAGACCACGGTGCCGCGGCTGATGTGGGGCTCGTACTCCTCGCGCTCCTCGATGGTGCACTGGTGCCGAGCCAGGTCCTCCAAGGTGGCGAAGCGCTGCGCGCGCTGGGCGACCAGGTTCCCATAGGGCATGGGGTGCCGCACCACCACCAGGTGCCAGCCCAGGCGGCGCAACTCCTCAGCGACCCGGCGTGAAGTCGGGCTCTTGCCGCAACCAGTGCGGACGGCGCAAACCGACACCACCGGGACGCTGGCGGCCAACTGCGTTCGAGTTGCGCCCAGCAACCAGAAGTCGGCTCCGGCGGCCACGGCTCGGGAGGCCAAGTGCATGACTTCCAAGTGGGGAACGTCGCTGTAGGAAAAAACCACGGCCTCCACTTTCTCTTCGCGGATCAGCTTTTCCATCTCCTCCTCGGGGTGGATGGGGATGCCATTTGGGTAAAGGGAGCCGGCCAGTTCCCGCGGATAGACCCTGTCGGCGATGCCGGGAATCTGGGTGGCGGTGAAGGCCGTCACATGGAACTCAGCATTGTCCCGGAACACGACGTTGAAGTTGTGGAAATCTCTGCCGGCCGCGCCGAGAATCAGGACCCTTTTCATGCATTCTCCTCCGGTCATTCCTTCGGCCAGAAAGGCAACTGGGGAACGACTGCTCCGGCACCGGCTAACCGACGCCGGCCAAAGCGGTTAGCAGCCGACGGGCCCGGCCCGATTGTGGGTCGACCGAACCGTGCCGCTCATTGCCATGGAAGGACTCCCTGTGGCTGCTGGCTCGGCCTCCCCAGCCTGCCAACGGCGGTCCCGAAGTCACCAGAGATTGTATCACGGCGAGGCCAGGCGGGGCAGCACCAGCCGGTTCTCGATGGCAATGTGGTCCTGGAGGGCGGCGCTGAGGGCCTGGACCCTCCCCTGGAGGGAAACGAGGTCTTCGGTGACCAAGCCGCCCTTCACCAGGGCGTCCAGAGTGGCCACCATCTCGGTCAGTACTCGCGTCAGAGCCCGGTGCTCGTCTCGCAGGCGGGCGAGCAGTGGCCGCAGATCTTCGTCTGCTTCGAGGCGAGCAAACATCTCTTCCTCTTCAGGGATGTGGCCGCTCAGGCTTTCCTGCAACTCCCGGCAGCGCAGGCGCAGGCCGCCAAGCCCACGCTGCTCAGAGCAAACCTCCCCCTGGTAGAGGATGTTGTCCAGGCAACGGTCGAGCGAGCGCAGCCGCTCGAGCAGCCGTTGGTGGTCGGAGGTTACGTGGGCGAGCAGCCATTGACCTTTGGTGGGCATCGCCTTTCTCCCCTGGAGGACGTGTCCAAGGTGGGCGAAGTGCAATTCCCTGCCCAGACAGCCACAGCTTTTCAAAGTATGTAACTAACTGAAAAGACAAGGGACAATGACTGCCCCTGCAGCCGAAAGGACACCAGCCTCTGCGGGATACGCACCACCTGCGTGGGCCAAAAGCCGCCGCGGTTCTCCTCCGCCCTTGCCCGGGCGGAGAGGGCCGGACCCGACCTCAGGGGCTAAAGCCCCTTCTTTTTCTCACCCAGGTTCGGCACGGCTAAAGCCATGCCCTCCCAAGAAAAACAACTGGCGGTTGAGATCGCGACACACAGCGAGGAATCTCCTGGCGATTCTTCTACCCTGAAAACATAGCGGATTCGGGCCAAGAGAAACAGCCGGGCCTCGGAAGGACGTCCCGGAAGGTTTTTCAGCGCTCTGCTAGGAGAAGACGCGCAGCAAAACCGCCACCAGCAGGAACCCTGCCAGTAGGCTGAGCGAGGGGGCTTTGTCGCTCGGCTGCCGATGGCTCTCGGGAATCAACTGATCGGAGACCACAAAAACCATGGCCCCGGCGGCAAAGGCCAGCCCGAACGGCACCAGCGCCGATACGGAACTCACGAAGTGGAACCCGACCGCGGCCGCCAGCGGCTCCGTCAGCCCCGAGGCCGTGGCCCAAGCCACCGCCGCGAGCCGTGAAGCACCGTGGGCGCGCAGCGGCGTCGCCACCGCCAGCCCTTCGGGAATGTTTTGCAGGGCGATGGCCAGGGCGACAATCACCCCGAAGCGCCCGCTGCCGGGCGCGAAGGCAACCCCTACGGCCAGCCCTTCCGGCAAATTGTGGAGGGTGACGGCAGCGGCCAGCAACAGACCCAAGCGGGCCCCAATCCCGTTCAGTTGGGGAGCGAAGTGGGGCTCCAGGTGGGGAATGTTGCGCTCGAGCTCCAATACCGCCAAGCCGCCGGCAAAGAGGCCGAGGCTGACGGCAAGAATCCCGCCCCGTTCCAGGGCCGGCCAGAGAAGAGTGAGGGCAGCGGCGGCCAGCATCACCCCGCCGGAGAATCCCAAGAGCGAATCGTAGACCCGGCGGGAAAGCCACGGCAGCAACACCACCAGTATCCCGCCCAGTCCCGTCGCCAGCCCGGCCAGCAAGCTGGCCAGGAGCGCTTGCCCGGCCGGGGTCAGCGCTCCTGCCTCGGTCAAGTACACGGCATCCCCGGCGCCTAACTAGGCCGCCTCTTCCTTCCTGACTTTCTCGGCCTCCTCCGGACGGGTCTGCCAGATGTCCGGCACCCGCTCGGCGTGCGGCGGTATCGCCTCCTGGGCATCGACCACGGCAATGGCGGCCATGTTGACGATGTCGTTGACTTCAGCGCCCCGCTGCAGCACGTGCACCGGCTTCGACAGCCCCATCAGGATGGGCCCGATGGCTTCCGCGCCGCCAATGCGCGCCAGCAGCTTGTAGGCGATGTTGCCCGCCTCCAGGTTGGGGAAGATCAGGACGTTGGCGCCACCCTTCAGCGCGCTGAAGGGATAGGTGGCCTCGAGAATCTCCGGCACCACGGCAGTATCGGCCTGCATCTCGCCGTCCACCATCAGTCCCGGAGCGCGCTGCCGCACCAACTCCACCGCCCGGCGCACTTTCTCCGTCAGCGGATGGCGGGTGCTGCCGAAGTTGGAGAAGGAGAGCATCGCCACCCGCGGCTCGACCTCGAACCGCCGCGCCACCGCCGCCGTCTCCAGGGCAATTTCCGCTAACTCTTCCGCCGTCGGCTCGATGTTCACCGTGGTATCAGCGAGGAAGTAGAGGTCGCCCTTGGGGGTAATCATCAGGTAGAGCCCGGAGACCTTCGACAGCCCCTCGCGCACCTTGATGACTTGCAGGGCCGGCCGAATGGTGTCGGGGTAGTGCATGGTGAGGCCGCTGATCAGGGCGTCGGCGTCGCCCAGGTGCACCATCATGGAGCCGAACAAGGTAGGATTGAGGATG
>DATEUS010000342.1:0-3137 GCA_035282985.1 Candidatus Acidiferrales bacterium | reverse complement strand
TGAGCGCCGAGCGCGCCCGCCAAGTCGGCCTCAAGCCGCTCGCCCGCCTGCTTGCCTACGCCACGGTCGGCGTGGCCCCGGAAGAGATGGGCATCGGGCCGGCGCTGGCGATTCCCAAGGCGCTCAAGCTGGCAGGGCTGAAACTGGAAGACATCGAATTGATTGAGTTGAACGAGGCCTTCGCCACCCAGGTGCTGACGGTGCTTCAACTGGCCGGGCTCGACCCGGCGCGGGTGAACGTCAACGGCGGCGCGGTCGCCCTGGGGCATCCGCTCGGTTGCACCGGCGCCAAGCTCACGGCCACGCTGCTCTACGAGATGCGCCGCCGCCGAGCCCGCTACGGCATGGTGACGATGTGCGTGGGCGGCGGCATGGGCGCCGCCGGCATCTTCGAGCGGCTTAACTAGGGTTTCGATACAACGAACCGTCAGCGCGGACGACACCCCGTTCGCCACCAAGGACGAGACAATGGCCAGCAACACCGTCTGGTACTTCGCCTACGCCTCCAACATGAGCCGGGCGCAGATGAAGCAGCGCGCCGGCGACTGGGCGGAAGAAAAGCTCGCCCGGCTGGAGAACTATGAGCTAAACTTTGACAAGGTGGCCCGCGGCGGCGCTGGCACCGGCAACATCGTCATCGCCGAGGGCAAGGTGGTTTGGGGCGTGCTCTACCGCGTGACCGAGCAGCAGTTGCGCGCGCTCGACCGCTTCGAAAGTGTCCCCGAGCACTACCGTCGCATCGAGGTCAATGTCGTGGACGACGAAGGCCGAAAGGTCGCCGCCCAGGCCTACCTCGCCCGCAAAGTGCGCAAGGGGCTGAAGCCCGACCGGCTCTATTTGCAGCGCATCATCGAAGGCGCCGAGGAGCATAAGCTGCCCGCTGACTACATTGAGCAACTGAAGAAGATTACGCCCGCCTAGCACGCTGGGAAAGGAAGGGAGAGCGATGGCAACCGCAGTTACGCAGAAGCAGATTCGTGGCGGCAGCTTCCTGGTGGAAGACCGCGCCCCGGCCGACGTTTTCATTCCTGAGGACTTCAATGAGGAGCAGCGGCAGATCGCGCAGATGACCGAGGAGTTCGCCACCAAGGAAGTGTTGGCGCGCGCCGACGAGCTTGAGCACCAGAAGGAAGGGCTGATGGCGGAGCTGCTGCGCAAGGCGGCTGAGCTCGGCCTGCTCGGCGCCGACGTCCCTGAGGCCTACGGCGGCTCCGGCCTGGGGAAAGTCGCCACCACCATCATTTCCGAGAAGATAGCCCGCTACGCCTCCTTCGCCGTCTCCCATGGCGGCCACCACGGCATCGGCACGCTGCCCATCGCCTATTTCGGCACCGAAGCGCAGAAGAAGAAGTATCTGCCCAAGCTGGCTTCCGGCGAACTGATCTCTTGTTACTGCCTGAGCGAGGCGGAAGCGGGCTCCGACGCCCTGGCGGCCAAGACCCGCGCCGAGCTGAGTCCCGATGGCAAGCACTGGATCCTGAACGGGCAGAAGATGTGGATCACCAACGGCGGCTTTGCCGACGTGTTTATCGTTTTCGCCAAAGTGGATGGGGAGAAGTTCTCCTGCTTCATCGTCGAGCGCGGCACGCCCGGCTTCTCCGTGGGCGCCGAGGAAAAAAAGATGGGCATCAAGGGCTCCTCCACCGTGCCCCTCTTTTTTGACACCGCCAAAATTCCCGCCGAGAACCTGCTGCACGAAATCGGTCGCGGCCACATCGTCGCCTTCAACATCTTGAACGTCGGCCGCTTCAAGCTGGCCGCCTACTGCATCGGCGGCGGCAAGTACTCGCTCGCCCACGCTCTGCGCTACGCCCAGGAGCGCAAGGCTTTCGGCAAGGCCATCGCCGAGTTCGGCCTCATCCAGCACAAGCTGGCGGAGATGGCCATCCGCCTCTACGCCGGCGAGTCCATGATTTATCGCACCGCCGGCATGATCGACGCCGCCCTGGAAGGGGTCGATCTCTCGGCGGCCGACGCCCCCCAGCACGCCATGAAGGCGCTGGAGGAGTACGCGGTGGAGTGCTCCATCAACAAGGTCTGCGCCAGCGAGATTCTCGACTACGTGGTGGACGAATTCGTGCAGATTCTCGGCGGCTACGGCTACCACCAGGACTACCCTGCCGAGCGCGCTTACCGCGACGCCCGCATCAACCGCATCTTCGAGGGCACCAACGAAATCAACCGCCTGCTCATCACCGGCATGCTCTTCAAGCGCGCTACCAAGGGCGTGCTGCCGCTGATGGCGGCCGCCAAGAAAGTGGCTGACGAGTTGATGGCCGGGCCGTCGCTCCCCGCGGCCGCTGCGGCCACCGAGCTGCTCGTGGCCGAGACGGCCGGCGTCGCCGCCAGCAAGAAGGCTTTCCTCTTCGCTGCCGGCGTGGCCGTGCAGAAATACATGGACAAGCTGGCCGACGAGCAGGAGGTGGCTGCCGCTCTCTCCGACATGGTGATGGACACCTACGCCATGGAGAGCGTCCTGCTGCGCACCAAGAAGATTCTTGCCGGCAAGGGCGCTGACGGAGCCAGGATACAGGTAGCTGCCACCCAGGTCTTCCTCGGCGACGCCCTCGACCGCGTGGAGAAGAACGCTCGTACCGTGCTGGCCGCCTCCGCCAGCGGCGACACCCTGCGCACCTATCTAGCGCTGCTGCGCCGGGTGCTGAAGCGCGAGCCGCTGGACGCCGTCGCCCTGCGCCGTCAGGTGGCCCGCGCCGCCCTCGCCGCCAACCGCTACCCCTTCTAGTCTGGGGAAGCGTTTTCGGCTGAATCAACATTTTTTCACACCGGTGGCACTAATCCGCCACCACCCACTGTCATCCCGAGCCTGTCCCGAGCGAATGCGAGGGGCGAAGCGAGGGATCTGCTTTTTCGACTCCAACACTAACCGCTGATCGCGCCCGCGGTCGGCGTTCGCCGGTGACGGGGCACATTCCTTGCTTTACACGCGCCGCCTGTAGGGGGAGGAAGGAAGAAGGGACGTTACTGGTTGTCGAAGCTGCCGTTCCAGGAGTGGTTGCGCTTGCGGAAGGCCCAGAAAAAAACCCCGCCGAAAATCGCAGTGGTCGGAATCAGCAGGATCAGAACTCCAAGGTTCAGCGCTTCTTTTCCGGTTTGATCGGCGGCGGCCGCCGAGGTGC
>DATEUS010000341.1:0-7692 GCA_035282985.1 Candidatus Acidiferrales bacterium | reverse complement strand
CTGCGGCTCGACGATGTCTATGCCGCCGAGGAAGTGAGCGGGGCCGCTTCCGAGATGGCCGGCGCCGGGTTCGTGGCCACGCCCTGGATGGAGATGCATCAGAGCCTGTTCCGGGTGCTACGGCTGGAGAAACTGGCCACGGCGCTCTTCATCGGGCTGATTGTTTTGGTGGCGGGGTTGAACATTCTGATCCTGCTGGTAATGCTGGTGCTGGAGAAGCGGCGGGAGATTGCCGTGCTGCTGTCGCTGGGGGCACGGGCCGCGCAGGTCCAGCGCATCTTCATCCTGCACGGCGTGGCCATCGGCGCGCTGGGAACGCTGCTGGGTCTGATACTCGGATTCACCATTGCCATGCTGGGCGGACGCTACCGCCTGTTTCCGCTCGACGCTCAGATTTATGGCATCCCCTACGTGCCCTTCCGCGCCAGCGCGCTCGACGGCTGCTTTATCGCCGCCGTGGCGCTGCTGATCAGCCTGGCGGCCACGATTTATCCGGCGCGGCGCGCCACCCACGTTCATCCGGTGGAGGTGCTGCGCTATGAATGAGCGGGAAAACTCGTCTCTTGGTACCAGTACGAAAGTAACGCAGCCCCGGCGGCAGCGATGGCATCTATGAAGAATGAAGACGCGGTGCTGAAGGCGGAAGGGCTGACGAAGATTTTCCCGACCGCCGCCGGAGCGCTGACGGTGCTGAACGAGCTCCACCTCGAAGTTCAGCGGGGCGAGATGGTGGCGGTGGTGGGGCCGTCGGGGGTGGGCAAGAGCACGCTGCTCTACTTGCTGGCGGGGCTGGACCCCGCCACGCGGGGCGAGGTCTTCTACGACGGCCAGCGCCTGAGCGAGCTCACTGCCGACCAACGCGCCCAGCACCGCAACCGTCGCATCGGCTTCGTCTGGCAATTGTCGAACCTGCTGCCGGACTTCACCGCCCGCGAAAACGTCCTGCTGCCCCGGCTAGTGCGCGGGGAAAGCCTCGCCGAGGCCGGCCGGGCAGCCGACCGCTGGCTGGCGGAGGTGGGTTTGAGCGAGCGGGGCGACCATCTAGCGGGGGAACTCTCCGGCGGCGAACAGCAGCGGGCGGCGCTGGCGCGCGCGCTGGTGACCGAGCCGGCGGTGCTGTTCGCCGACGAGCCCACCGGAAACCTGGACGAAGCCACTAGCGAACAAATCTTCGCATTGCTGGCGCGCCTGCACCGTTCCCACGGCTTGACTTCTCTTCTGGCAACGCATAATGTGGCTATGGCAGGGCGTTGCGATCGCGTTTGGCGGTTGGAAGGCGGGCAGGTGCACGCTATTGACCGACAGACGCTGGGGCCAAAAAAGGGGGAGTCCTAGGCCTGATGTTCGAGCGCTACACCGAGAAGGCCCGGCGAGTAATCTTCTTCGCCCGCTATGAGGCCAGCCAGTACGGCAGCCCCTACATCGAGAGCGAACACCTGCTGCTGGGCCTGCTGCGCGAGGACAAGGCCCTCACCAACCGCTTTCTCCGCGGGCAAGGCTCGCTGGAAAGCATCCGCAAGCAGGTGGAAGGGCGGACGACGATCCGCGAGCGGGTCTCCACCTCGGTGGAGCTGCCCTTCAACGACGAGGTCAAGCAGATTCTGCTCCATGCCAAAGAGCAAGCCGAGCGCATGGCGCACAAGCACATCGGCACCGAACACCTCCTCCTGGGCCTGTTGTCGGAGGAGAAGTGTCTGGCGGCCGAAATCCTGCAGGAGCGCGGCCTGCGCCTCTCCACGGTACGGGAGGAGCTGACCCGCTCCCAGAGTGAGAAAATGACCGCTGCCCGCTCCAAAGAAACCTCGCTGCTGGCGGAGTTCAGCCGCGACCTGACCCAGTGCGCGCTCGACAACCAGCTCGACCCCCTGGTGGGGCGCGAGAACGAGCTGGAGCGAGTCATCCAGATCCTCTGCCGCCGCACCAAGAACAACCCGGTGCTGATCGGCGAGCCCGGGGTGGGCAAGACCGCCATCGTGGAAGGGCTGGCGCAGCGCATCGCCGACGGCGATGTGCCCCCGCCCCTGGCCGAGAAGCGCATCCTGCAGCTCGACCTCTCCCTGATCGTGGCCGGCACCAAGTACCGCGGCCAGTTCGAAGAGCGCCTGAAGACGATCATGAAGGAGTTGATGGAGGCGCAGAACGCGGTCATCTTCATCGACGAGCTGCACACGCTGGTGGGCGCGGGCTCGGCCGAGGGCTCGCTCGACGCCGCCAACATCCTCAAGCCCGCTCTCAGCCGGGGAGAAATCCAGTGCATCGGGGCCACCACCCCGGCCGAATACCGCAAGTCGGTGGAGCGCGACCGCTCGCTGGAGCGGCGCTTCCAGGCGGTGAAGGTGCCGCCGCCCAACGAGGAGGAGGCCATCGGCATCCTCAAAGGGGTGAAGGAGCGCTACGAGAAGTTCCACGCCGTCACCTACACCGAGGAAGCCATCCACTTTGCCGTCTACCACTCCGCCCGCTACATCCCCGACCGCTACCTGCCCGACAAGGCCATCGACCTGATCGACGAGGCGGGAGCGCGGGTGAAGCTGCGGCAAAGCACGCTGCCGGAAGAGGTCACCGAGATTCAGAAGCGGGTGAAGTTCATCACCCACCGCATGGAAGCCGCCATCGCCAACCACGAGTTCGAGAAGGCGCGCTTCTACTCCGACGAGGAGCGCAAAGAGCGGGAGAAGCTGCGCCAGTTGCGGGAGAAGCTCAATCTGGACGATTCCAGCAGCGGCATCGTCGGGCGCGAGGACATCGAAGAGGTGGTGGCGCGCTGGACCGGCATCCCGGTCACCTCCATCAAGGAAGAGGAGATGGCCAAGCTGATTCGCATTGAAGAGGAGCTGAACAAGACCATCATCAACCAGGACCAGGCCATCGCCGCCATGGCCCGCGCCATCCGCCGCAGCCGCGCCGGGCTGAAGGCGCCGGGCCGGCCGGTGGGTTCCTTCCTCTTCCTCGGCCCCACCGGGGTGGGCAAGACCGAGGTGGCGCGGCGGCTGGCGGCGTTTCTCTTCGGCAGCGAGAAGTCGCTCATCCGCTTCGACATGTCGGAGTACATGGAGAAGCACGCCGTCTCCAAGCTGATCGGGGCCCCGCCGGGCTACGTGGGCTACGAAGAAGGGGGGCAGTTGACCGAACGCGTGCGCCGCTCCCCCTACTCGGTGATCCTGCTGGACGAAATCGAGAAGGCGCACCCGGACATCTTCAACATTCTGCTGCAGGTCTTCGAGGACGGGCAGCTCACCGACGGCCTGGGCACCACGGTGGACTTCAAGAACGCCATCCTGACCATGACCTCCAACATCGGGGCGCGCTTCCTGCAGAAGCGGCCCAGCCTGGGCTTCACCGCCCCCAGCGAGGAGCAGAGCCGACAGAAGACGGAGGAGATGATCCTCAACGAGGTCAAGCGCATCTTCAACCCCGAGTTTCTCAACCGGCTGGATGAAAGCATCATCTTCAACGCCCTCACCGACGAGGATCTGCTCAAGATCGTGGACCTGCTGGTGGAACAGATCAACGGCAACGTGGCCCACCGCGGCGTGAGCCTGCAGATGAGCCCGGAGGCGCGCGCCTGGGTAGTGGAGAAGACCTGCGCCGACCGCAGCTACGGAGCCCGTCCGCTGCGGCGCGCCCTGCAGAAGCACATTGAAGACCCGCTCTCCGAACAGCTCATCACCGGTCAGGTGCAGCCGCCGGCGACGCTCGAAGTGGTCGTGGAGAATGACCGTCTCGGCTTCCGGCCTGTCTTCGAACCGACCCCGATGGCCAGTTGAGGCCGGACAACTGTGGAGGATGTATAGAGGGACGGTGAGGCATCTCACCGTCCCGAAGTTGTCTTTGGGCGAGACTGGGAAGAATAAGCCGGGTTAGGAGAATAGACGGGCCGTTGATGCGGACAGCATTCTTAACTTCTCCGAGGGGCCTCGGCCGCCTCGCCGCCCGCCTGCCTCAAGTCGCCGGCGGGCAGGCCCGCGGGAAGCTGCTGGTGGCGGCGCTGGCGGCGGTAGTGTGGCTGGCGGGAGCGATCTCTTCCCCGGCGCAGGGTCAGATCATCGAGAGCATCATCTGGGAGGGGCTGCGGCGCATCCCCCGCGACACTATGAACGCCCGCATCCTCTCCAAGCCGGGCGACCCCTACGATCCGGCCGCGCTCCACCGTGACTTCCAGGCGGTGTGGAACACCAATTTCTTCGAGGATGTGCGCCTGGAGGTGGAGGACGGCAAGACGGGCAAAATCATCTACTTCATCGTGGAGGAGCGGGCGCTGGTGCGGCGCATTACTTACGATGGGGTCAAGTCGGTGCAGGAATCAGAGATCCTGGAGGCGTTCCGGAATGCCCGCGTCGGGTTGACGGTGGAGACGCAGTACGATCCCACCCGCGTGCGCCACGCCGAGGTGGTGTTGAAGCAGTTGCTCAGCATGAAGGGACGCCATTTCGCCAAGGTCTGGCACGATGTGCGGCGCATCCCGCCCAACGCAGTCATCCTGACCTTCGTGGCGGAGGAAGGTCCCAAGGTCAAGGTGGGCAAGGTGCGCTTCGAGGGCAACCGGCG
This sequence comes from Candidatus Acidiferrales bacterium, assembly GCA_035282985.1. Lineage (GTDB taxonomy): Bacteria > Acidobacteriota > Terriglobia > Acidiferrales > 2-02-FULL-67-57 > DATEUS01. The sequence continues at coordinate 3,144 of DATEUS010000341.1, read as the reverse complement.
CTTCTCCGACCGGCGGCTGCAGCGGGCGATGAAAAACAGCCGCCCCTACGGGCTCCCGCCCGGCTACATCAACATGTTCCCCAAGACCTACAACGCCTTCAAGGTGTCAGAGGACCTGGAGCGGGTGCGGGAGCTTTATCAGGAGTATGGCTACTTCCGGGTCATCGTGCATGAGCCCGAGACCCGCTACCGCGACACCGAGCCCTTCCTGCCGCTGCAACTGTTTCCCTTCTGGTTCAAGCCGGGCAAGGCAGTGAACCTGCGCATCGCCCTGGAAGAGGGGCCGCGCTACCGCATGGGCACGCTGGAGGTGCGCAGCGCCTCGGGCAAGGAGGCCGACCTGTTCTTCCACCCCGATTTCCTCAAGGCCTTCTTTCCCCTGCGGGAGGGCGACATCTTCAACGTCACCAAGGTGCGCAAGGCCCTCGAGGATTACGGCAAGCTCTACAGCGAGCTGGGCTTCATCAATATGACCACCGTGCCGGAGACCGACATCGACGACGACACCCGCGTCATCAACATGACCCTGGAGTTCGAGCCCAACAAGCAGTTCTACGTGCACCGCATCGAGTTCCAGGGCAACACCCACACCCGCGACAAAGTGATTCGGCGCGAACTGCTGCTGGACGAAGGCTCGGTGTTCAACTCCCGCCTGTGGGAGCTGAGCATCCTCCGCCTGAATCAGCTGGGCTACTTCGAGGAACTGAAGCCGGAGAGCGGGGAAGTGCGGCAGAACGCGGAGAAGGGCACCATCGATCTCAGCCTCAAGGTCAAGGAGCGGGGCAAGAACTCGGTGGGCTTGACCGGGGGCGCGAGCGGAGTGCTGGGCAGTTTTGCCGCCATCAACTACTCCACCAACAACTTCCTCGGGCTGGGAGAGACCTTAAGCGTCAGCCTGGAAGGGGGCGACCGCCAGCAAGCTTTCATTTTCGGCTTCACCGAACCCTACCTGTTCGACCGGCCCCTACAAACCGGGTTCACCTTCTTCATCCGGCGTTTCGAGTTCAATCAGGCGCGCGAAGCCTTGATCGCCACCGGACAGACCCTCAACCCCCTCTTCGAGAGCCAGCTGCTCAACTACACCCAGGAAACCACCGGCTTCAGCGTCTTCGCCAGCTACCCGCTGAAGCGGCGGCGCTTCACTCGCCTCGGCATCACCTACTCCTACTCCGACAGCAGCATCATCTGCGACAGCGACGTCTGCAACATCCTGTTCGAGCGGCTCCAGTTTCGACCCTCAGTCGGGGTGCGAAACCCGCTGGAGGGCATCGTCTCCAGCCGGGTCACGCCCTCGTTTCTCTACAACTCCACCAATCACCCGCTCTTCCCCACCCAGGGCACCTCGCTTTTCATCTCCACCACGTTCGAGGGCGGCCCGCTGGGCGGCAATCAGAAAGTCTTTCTGCCCACGTTCGAGATCAAGCACTTCCGGCCCATCAACCGCCGCCGCAACACGCTGGCCTTTCGCCTGCTGGGAGCGTTCGTGACCGGGTTCGGGGACCAGGTGCCCTCGCCGGTGAATCGTTTCTACATCGGAGGTGAGGACTCGGTGCGGGGCTTCAACATCCGCGCCGTCACCCCCATGGCCTACGTGCCGGTGGCCACAACGGTTCCGGTTTTTTTCCTCGACCCCACCCGGCTGGATGAGAACGGCAATCCTACCCCGCGCTCGACCGTGATCAACGTGCTCACCCAGACCATCAGCTTCCCCGGCGGCGACGCGCAACTGGTGGGCAATGCCGAGTACCGTATTCCCCTGATGGGGCCGGTGACCATCGCTCCCTTCCTCGATGTCGGCCTCAACACCGTCCTGCGCCCTTCGCAGTTGCGGTTGAGCGACCAGGCGGTGGAGGCATTGCGGGAGGCCTTCCCGCGGGTCGAGATCGGCAACCAACTGACCCTGGTGCCGGACACCAACGCCCGGCTGCGGAGTTCGGCCGGGCTGGAGGTAGTGGTGAACCTCCCCATCGTCAACGCCCCCTTCCGGGTCTACTGGGCGTACAACCTCAGCCGCCTCTCGCAGAACATTGTCATTCCCGCCGCCCAGTTCGAGCTGCCGGAGGGGGTGGAGCTGCCGCCGGGGGTGTTCGAGAACCAGATCGTGCCGCTGCTGAGCCAGAGCCCGCTGTTCCAAGAACGCACGGCGGCCTTCGTCGAGCCACTCAAGACCTTCCGTTTCACCGTCAGCCGCACCTTTTAGCGGCGGCAGGAAACCCGTTGACCCCCTTTCGGCGTCGAACGTATAATAGTGAATTTGCAGGAGTGACGTCTAAGCAGAGAAGGAGCGAGTTCATGCGTACTCTTCGCCTACTGGGTTTGCTGGTGGCGACCACGCTGTTGTTGAGTTTGCCACTGGCCGCACAGAAATTCGAGAACGTTCCCGAAGCACAACCGACACCTACCCAGGCCACCGGCGCCCCCGCCGGCGTCAAAATCGGGGTGATCAACATCCAAGCAGCCATGGCCCGCACTCAGGAGGGGCAGAAAGCCGCCCAGGAGCTGGAAGCACGCTTCAGTCCCCGCCAGGCGGAGCTGCAGAAGTTGCAGGAGGAGATCGCGGCGCTGGAAGAGAAGCTGCGCACCCAGGAGCGTACGCTCAGTGACGATGCTCGGCTGCAAGCGATGCGCGATCTGGAGCAGAAGCGGAAGGAGGGCACACGCAAGCAGCAGGACTTGCAGGACGACGCCCAGGACGCCCAGACCACTTACGTGCAGCAGATCGGCAGCAAGATGCAGCAAATCATTGACCGCTACGCCCGCGAGAACGGGTTGAATGTCATTTTCAACGTGTCGCCGGGCGGGCCGGTGATTTACGCCACCGCCGCCGTCGACATTACCGAGGCCATCATCCGCCTCTACGACCAGACTCACCCGGTGGAGACGGCCGGCGGGGCGAAGCCAAACCCCAGCGCCCGCACCAACCCGCCGCCGAAGCCCTGACTTAGACTCCTCGCTGCCAGTCGGTTCCGGCCGCCGGAACCCAGCAGGGATTTTTCCCTTGCCGCCACTGCGGGCGGACTGCTATAGTAGCTAGCGCCGTAGGGGAATGGACGACCGAACTAGTGGGCGCGAGCCCACTTTTTTGTTGAGCAGGAATGAATCTAGAGCGGATTCGAGAACTGGCAGAAGGCGTGGCCCGCTCCG
>DATEUS010000340.1:0-5141 GCA_035282985.1 Candidatus Acidiferrales bacterium | reverse complement strand
GTGATCACCGTCAGCCCGTGACGGCTGAGAAGCAGACTTACCAGACGAAGAGTGTCCGGGTCATCGTCCGCGACCAGGACTTTCTTCTTGGTGGTGGCGGCCACAAGCTCTGTCTTCTGGTCTTTGAACGCCCGTCGTCAGCCGGAGGGGCTTGAAGAGCTGAACTTGGATCTTGAGCGGCGCCCCGGCTTGGGGGGACGCTACGCCTCGCCGGGGCGAAAGTCAAGGGGAGGCCGGGCCTGAGACCGGCGTCGAGCCCTGACAAATCACTCCCACTGCAGCTCGGCGGCGCGCTGGGTGGCGCGCACCACCGCTTTGATCAAGGCCACCCGCAAGCCGCCCTCTTCCAGCTCCAGCAGCCCGTCAATGGTGCAGCCGGCGGGCGTGGTCACCACGTCTTTGAGCTTGGCCGGGTGCTCGCCCGTCTCCAGCACCAGCTTGGCCGCCCCCAGCATAGTCTGAGCGATCAGCTCGGTGGCGGTTTCCCGCGGTAGGCCCACCTTCAGGCCGCCCTCGGCCAGCGCTTCCAGCACTACGTACATGAAGGCGGGGCCGCTGGCGGAGAGTCCGGTCACGGCGTCCATATGTTTTTCGTCCAGCACCAGCGTGCGCCCCATCAGCCCGAAAATCGCCTGGGTAAGGGCGAGGTGCTCGGCGCGGGCGTGCTTGCCGGCGGCGATTCCCGTCATCCCCTCCCGCACCAGGCAGGGAGTGTTGGGCATGGTGCGGACCACGGGAATGGGCTTGCCCAGCCGGCGCTCAATGGTGGCCGAGTCAACGCTGGCGGCGGTGGAGATGACCAGTTGCCGCGGCGTGAGGGTCGAGCGCAGTTCGGCCAACACTTCGGGCATGGCTTGGGGCTTCACCGAAAGGATGACGATGTCGGCCCGCCGGGCCGCGGCCCGGTTGTTCACCGTGGTGCGGATGCCGAGCGCCCGCTTGGCCTCCAGGGTCTCCTTGTGTTTGGCGGTGGCGGTGATGTCGTCGTGGCGCACCGCGCGGGCATCGAGCATGGCCCGGACCAGTGTCTCCCCCAGCTTCCCCAATCCAATGAGAGCGATTTTCTTCTGCGTCAGCATGACCGACTCCCGGCCCCGGATGGGCTACTGCTTCTTCTCCCGCGAGAGGCTGTTATAGAGGGTTTCCAACCAGAACGCGGTCGAGATGAACCGCCAGGACCAGGAGGCCCACTCATCCGGCAGGCCCTCGGCTTTGATTTCCTCCAGGCTCTTGCCCGCGGCCAGGCGCTGGCGGACGATCTCGGTGGTCTCCTTCAGCATGCGATGATAGGCGCGCAGGTCGTCCAGGCCCGACACCGGCCCGTGGCCGGGGATGAGGATGGCGTCGGCGGGCAGCTCGGCCAGGACCTTCTCGATGTTGCGGGTCAGGCCTTCGACGTCGCCGCCACTCTCCAGGTCAACAAAGGGGAAGCGCCCGGCGAAAAAGTCGTCGCCCAGGTGCACGACGTTCGAGCCGGTGAAGAAAATCACGCTGTCGCCGTCGGTATGTCCGCGGGGGAAATGGATGGCCTTGATCTCTTCGCCGTTGAAGTGCACCGAGACCGACTGGTCGAAGGTAATCACCGGCCAGGCTTCTTTGGGGGCGGGGGGATAGGTGCGTCTCATAAGCTTCTGTTCGGTCATCAGCCGCTGGCGCACGTTGCTGTGGGCGATGATGGGAGCCTCGGGGCCGAAGACCTGGTTGCCGCCGGTGTGGTCGCCGTGCCAGTGAGTGTTGAGGATGAACTGCAGCTCGCCGCCGCCCGCCTCCGCGAGCGCCGTCCGGATTTTGTCGGCCAGGGGAGCGAACTTGTCGTCCACGATCAGAATGCCGTCTTCGCCCACCGACACGCCGACGTTGCCGCTGACGTCGTCCATCAGCGCGTAGATGTTGCCGCGCACGTGGGTGGCCTTGATTTCGACTGCTGACCAGTCCTGCTGCGCCGCGGCCGGGGCCGGGCTAAGCACCAACAACAAGGCAAAAGTCAGCAAACAGAGTCGCTTCATCAGTCCTCTCCTCTCAGTGGCCTCCAGGGTCTATTGCGCAACCTCCGCATGGCGGGTCAGGGCTTCAGCCCTGACGTCCAAGCGCCAAGAAGACCGGGGCTTTAGCCCCCTGTCCCGAGCCCAGTCGAGGGATGAGGCCTCACGCGAAAGAGGTTGTTGCAATAGGCGTTAGCTGGAGGAGCCGTGGGGTTGCGCCGCCAGCGGCATCGGCTTGACGGCGGCCGGGGCGCCCTTGGCCTGCGACTTCATCTGGCAGCGGCCGTCGAGCACGCCCCCGGCTTCAATCACCAGGCAGGAGGTCTGCACCTCGCCTTCAATCGAGCCGCTGGGCAGAATCTCCACCCGCTGGCTGCCTTTCACCGTGCCCTGCACCTTGCCGGAGATGGTCACCACGCTGCCCTCAATCTCGCCGTCCACGTGGCCGTTCTCGCCCACGATCAGCGTCTCCTTGCAGCGGACCGTGCCCTTGACCTCGCCGTCAACGCGGAAGGTGCCGGTCAGCTCCAGCGTGCCCTCCAGCTTGACCCCGCGGTCGAGAAAGCCGATCCACTCCTCTGACCCCGCCGGCGGCTTGTTCGTCCCCAACCACTTCCCCATGGCTCACCTCGTCCTGAGATCCTGCTCCTGCTTCGCTGCAGTGTCGCCCAGAACCCGCTCGGCTGGCAAGTGGAAAAGCCACGGTCCGGCTTTGGTGGCAGACCCGCGGCGGCTGGCGGCAGTTTTTCCCTGCCCGCTGCAGCGGGCCTAGTGCTAGACTAGCTGAGTTTTCCGGGGAGAGCTTCATGCGCTGCAAGAACATTCTCGAAGCGGTGGGCCACACGCCCCTGGTTCGCCTGAACCGGCTCACCGAAGGCATGCAGGCTGAGGTCTACGTCAAGGCCGACTACCTCAACCCCGGCGGCTCGATGAAGGACCGCATCGCCCTGACCATGATCGACGACGCCGAGCGCCGCGGCCTGCTCAAGCCCGCCGGCACCATCATCGAGGGCACCAGCGGCAATACCGGCATGGGCCTGGCGCTGGTGGCCGCGGTCAGGGGCTACAAGGTCATCTTCACCATCACCGACAAGCAGTCGAAGGAGAAAATCGACCTGCTCAAGGCTCTGGGCGCCGAGGTCATTGTTTGCCCCACCGCCGTTGAGCCCGACGACCCCCGCAGCTACTACTCCGTGGCCCGCAAGCTGGCCAGCACCATCCCCAACTCCTACTACCCCAACCAGTACGAGAACCCTATGAACCCCGAGGCCCACTACCGCAGCACCGGGCCGGAAATCTGAGAAGACACCGAAGGGAAAATCACCCATTTCGTTGTCGGGTTGGGCACCGGCGGCACCGTCACCGGGGTGGCGCGCTACTTGAAGGAGAAAAACCCCGCCGTCAAGGTCGTCGGCGTCGATCCCATCGGCTCGCTCTACTACGAATACTTCAAAACCGGTCGGGTGGGCACAGCGACTACGTATGTAGTCGAAGGCATCGGCGAGGACATCTTCCCCTCCACCATGGACTTCTCCGTCCTCGATGACATCATCCAGGTGACCGACAAGGAGTGCTTCGTCTGGACGCGCCGCCTAGCCCGCCAGGAGGCCATCTTTACCGGCGGCTCGGGCGGTGGCTGCGTCTATGGCGCCCTGCAGGTCGCCCGGCCGCTGGGGCCCGAGGGGTTGGTGGTTGCCTTCCTGCCGGACAGCGGTATGCGTTACTTGAGCAAGATCTACAACGACGAGTGGATGCGCGACAACCGCTATCTCGAGGCCGAGGTCCCGATCGTGGCCGAGGACCTGGTTCGCACCAAGGCGGCTGCCGGGGCGCCCCGGGAGTTGCTTTTCGTCCACCCCTACCAGACCGTCTACCACGCCCTGCGCACCATGCAAAACGGCGACGTCTCTCAGCTCCCTGTCTTCGACAACGGCCAGCCGGTGGGTGCCATCTACGAGGATCACGTGCTCAAGCTGGCCTTGCAGGGCCGCGACGTCCGCAAGGTGCTGGTGCAGGAAGTCATGGCCCCGCCCTTCCCCATCGCCTCTCCCTCCACTTCCATCGATGAGATTTCCCATCTCATCAGTCAGGGCAGCCCGGCCGTCTTCATCGACTTGGGCTCGGGCCGCTACGACGTGGTGACCAAGTACGACATCATTCGCGCCGTGGCCCGCTTGGCCGACAAGGAGCCGCGGCCCTAGCGCGGCGGGAGCGCCTCCGTGGCGGCTTCCCTGTCAGAACACGAAATCGCCCGCGAGCTGGCCTCCTACCAGGTTGAGCTTTCCCCTGCAGCCCTCCACCAGCTTTCCTGCTATCTCGAATTGCTGCTGCGCTGGAATCAGCGCATCAACCTCACTGGCTACCGCGACCCGCACCAGATCGTGCGCCGGCTCTTTGGGGAGTCGCTCTTCTTGGCCCAAGTGATTGAGCTGAGAGGCTGGCTGGTGGACGTCGGCTCCGGCGCCGGTTTCCCCGGCCTGGCGCTGAAGCTGGCCGCCCCCGACCTGCGCGCGACCCTGATTGAATCGCGGCGGAAGAGAGGGGCCTTCTTGAAGGAAGTGGCCCGGAGTTGCGAGTTTTACAACGTGGATGTAGTAGTCGAGCGCTTCGAGAGCTGGGCGCGCCGCCCAGTCGGGCCGGGGAAGCCCAGCATTGTTACTACACGTGCAGTAAAGCCCGGGAGGGAGCTGCTCGATTTGACCCGTGCCCTCTTGGCTGACCAGGGAAAGGCTGTCTTCCTCACTACGACTGCTCGTGCTGCCGAGATCAGGGGGTCTGTTTCAGGCTGGTCTTGGCAGACTGACATCAATGTTCCCCAGACAAAGGGCTCTGTTGTTCTCATTGGAAAGAAACAATCTGTATGAACCGCAAGCAATTGATTAAATGTAAGTTAATAGAATTACAGATAATGGCATACTTTTCTTACTGTTGTGGACTTCATGGAATGTTTCACGTGAAACATTCTCTTGACAACGGATCCTGTTTTCGCCTAGATTTTCGGCGACTGAGTAATCTAGCGCTGGAGGCTGCTTGGGCAAGGTCATTGCGGTCGCCAATCAGAAAGGCGGGGTGGGAAAGACAACCACAGCTATCAACCTTGCAGCCTCTCTCGCTTCGGCCGGCCACAAAACACTGCTGGTCGATTGCGACCCGCAGGCA
>DATEUS010000339.1:0-4023 GCA_035282985.1 Candidatus Acidiferrales bacterium | reverse complement strand
AGGGTAAACAGGACGGGCCCCTGGGGTGGACCCTAGTTTCTATTTTCGCTCTTGCTCCTCTACATGCCGCCTTTCTCCGGGATGTAGCTGAGGTCGGGACGGAGGCGGAGGAGCGAGCTCCGCTCGCCCTTGACGATCTTGCCAAAATGCTCCATCACCATCTCCGCTTCCTGCCGCCCCAGCGCTTCCTCCAGCATCGCCGGGAAGGGCTTCTCCGGGCCCTGCAAGCTGGCGTAGTTCTTGTGGAAGATGACCAGCACGTACTCCGGCCCCTGGCCGCCGCTCATCAGCATGTACCACTCGTAGTTCAGCGGCCACTGCGTCTTCTCGATAGCCTGGTGGATTCTCTTGATCAGCGCCATGAACTCGGCGTCTTTGCCGTAGTGGGGATGGAAGACAACCTCTTCGGCCAGGGTGGCCGTTCCCTCCGCCGGCGGCTTGCTGACCTTGGGCAGGAATTGGTAGTAACGCCACTGCGAACCCTCGGCCACGTAGGGGAAAATGTTCTGGCCGGCGTCGGCCAGGTCGGCAGCCTCGCCCACGTCGACGTTGTCGAAGTCCGACCAGCGGTGGCCAAACGTTCCAGCGCCGTAGCCGCCGCTGTTCTCGCCGGTTTCATATTGCCAGTTGAGCCAGGCCCAGGTGCCGTTCTGGGCCTGGTGCCAGGCCATGTGCTTCTTGAGTCCGTCTTCGAGCTGCTGGTTCATTCCCGGCTTGGCCCGGAAAAACACGATCTTGGCGATGGTGCCTTCTTCCTCCTGGGTCGCCACTGGCAACGCCAGCAGCAACAGGCACAACGCCACCGAATAAACAGCGAGTCTGCGCATAAACGCCCTCCTTGAAATGTGTGGGTGGTTGGTAAACCAGCCTAGGCTAACACCCTGGCTGCCCCTGTCAACAAGAAAAGGCCGAGAGCGCCCACGGCGCCCTCGGCCCTCTTTCCTGTTTTCTAATTTCTAGTTTCTATTTTCGCTTTTGTTCCTTCTACATTCCGCCTTTCTCGGGAATGTAGCTGAGGTCGGGACGGTTCTGGATGATCGAGTTCTCGGTGTACTTGACCACCTTGCCCAGCTTGTGAATCAAGGCCTCGGCTTCCTGCCGTCCGTAGGCCTCTTCCAGCATGGCGTCGAAGGGTTTGTCCGGCCCCTTGAAAGCGGCCCAACTCTCCCGCGGCAGCACCAGCACGTAGGTCCCGCTCGCGCCGCCGTTCACCAACACGTACCAGCTGTAATGCACCGGCCAGTTGGTCTTGCCGATGCCGTCGTGGAACTTCTTGATCAGGTAGTTGAACGTCTGGCCCTCGCCGTATTCGACGTGGAAAAAGATAACCTCGTTCATCTTCGGCGTGCCTTCCCAGGGCCGGCTCACCTTGGGCAGGAAAGCGTAGTACCGGGTTTGCGGGGCATTGACGTAGGGAGCGATGTTCTTCTCGAAGTCGGCGCTGTCGCCCTCCTCCGACACCGAGGGGGTGTCGAAGTCAGACCACTTGTGGCCGAACGTTCCGACCACGTACTGGCCACTGCCTTCCCCGCTGATGACCTGCCACACCAACCAGCCCCACGTGTCGTTCTGCGCCTTGTGCCAGGCCATGTGCGCCTTGCGGCCCTCTTCATACTGCGCTTCCATCCCGGGCTTCACACTCTGACCAATGACCTGGACGATGTTACCTTCCTCTTCCTGCGTCGCCACCGGCAGTGCCAGCAACAACAGACACAGAACCACTGAATAGACCCCAAGTCTGCGCATAAACGCCCTCCTTGTCGGATTTGCAATTGGAATGAACCCTAGCCTATGTGGATCTTCTCTGACTGTCAAGCCAAACCGGCGCGGCTACGCTACCCTTCCCAGTGGCCCGAGCCACTGGGCTGGAGATCGCTTGGGTTCGGGACCGGTAGCGGCGACGAAGGCGTTTTCCCGCCTTCGTCGTCGGGCTTTCGGGAACCCGTGCGGATTTCACGGTTTTTGGCCCTCGACTGCGCCTGCTTGCCCCAGGCAAGCTCAGGAGAAAAACCAAGAATGCGGTTTTTGCGGTTTCTGCGGTTTTTCCCCCCGGCTTTTTGGCTTCCAGGAGGCCTCGCACAAAAAAACGTCCGCAAAATCCGCAAAAACCGCAAAAACCGTAGACATGCCCCTGCTCGACTTGCTACACAGTGCGCGCGCTCGACGCTCCCGGTCGAGCCCGAAGCCAGACCCGGCGGTCGCCAGCCTTCCGCACCGCCCTCAGGAGTTCCGCCAGCAGCCTTCGCCTCGATGCCAAACCCCGAGCCACTCCCGAAGCAGCCGGTCACCGACGAACTGGTCACCGCCGACGTTCTTGCTGGCGTCGGCATCAACCCCATCGCCTTCAGCGGCGCCGACAACCCCTCTGCCGCCTGGCGCCTGATGCTCACCGACAGCCCCGCCGCCTACCCCCTCTACCGTGACTTGGAAGAGAAAGACGGCCAGATCAGCTCCGCGCTCGAGACCCGCAAAGACGGCGTGCTGCGCCGCGAGCGCAAGCTGGTGGCTGCTGCCGCCACCGCTGCCGACGAGCGTCGCGCCGACTTTGCCCGCGATGTCTTCGCCGCCATCCCGCACTTCGAAAACATCATCTACGAGCTGCTCGACGCCGTCGGCTACGGCTTCGCCGTCGCCGAAATCCTCTGGGAGCAGGAAGGCTCCACCGTCTTCATCCGCGACATCAAGCCACGCCCCCAGGAGCTTTTCACCTTCGGCCCGTCCGGCCGCCCCCAAACCGGCCCGCTGCAGTTTCAGAATAACCAGCGCAGCCCAGCGGCCCCCGTGTCCCGAGCGCAGTCGAGGGATGCCGCTGGGATTCGGGGTACCCTCCCCGCCCACAAATTCCTCGTCTATTCCTTCCGTCCCCGCCACGGCAACCGTCGCGGCCGTCCCCTGCTCCGCCGCGTCTTCTGGCCTTCTTGGTTCAAGCGCCAGGACCTGAAGTTCTGGCTCAAGTTCATCGAGAAAGGAACCGGCTCGGTCGTGGTCCGCTACCCGCAGGGCTCGAGCGACCAGGACAAGCAGCGGGCGCTCGAAGCCGCCGAGGCCATCAACACCGAAACCGCCGTCGCCATCCCGGAAAACTTCCAGATCGTCTCCGAGCTGCTCCAGGCCGCCCGCGCCGGCTCCACCGACGTTTTCCTCGCCCTGGCCGACAACCTCTGCAACAACGAAATCGCCCGCGTCATCCTCGGCCAGACCCTGACTCAGCGCGGCGGCGAAGACGGCCGCGGCTCGCGCGCCCTCGGCGAAGTCCACGAGGAAATCCGCTTTGAAAAAGTCGCCGCCGACGCCCGCGACCTGATGGCCGTCATCAACGACCAGCTCCTGCGCTGGCTCTTTCTCTTCAACTTCGGCCCCGAGGTCCCGACGCCGCGCTGGACCATCGCTCTCGACCCGCCCGATGACCTGCGCCAACGCATCGAGATCGACGAACGCCTCGCCCGCCTCGGCGCTCCTCTCCCCCTCACGTATCTCCAGCGCACCTATTCCCTCCCCTCGCCCCAACCCGGCGAGAGCATCGCCACAGCCCTCCCGCGAGGCCAATCCGAATGAACCCCACCCCGCAAAGCGACGCCTCTGTGCTCAACGAAAACCGAAACTCGAAAAGCGAAAATCGTCTGCCGGGTCAACCCTTCAGTGCTGACACCAAATCGGCGGGGCGGAGCGCTTCCGAAACGGAAGGGCACGGCTTCAGCCGTGCCGAAAACAAGGTCGCGCGAAGCGCTTCCGAGGAAGGGGTTGCGGGAAACCCTGCCTGGGTTTCCCCGGGGACGTCCCCTTCGCTGGAGGGCGCCTCCCTGGAGCTGTCCCGTGCGGGCTCCTCTCAACCTCCTGACCACTACGTTAGTGGTGGTCAGGTCCGGGCGGGTTCTGCCAGCAGCCAGCCTTGGCAGGCAGCAGGCCGGGCGGGTGGGCCCGGGCTCGATGGCGCCTGGATTGAAATCTTTCGCGCCGGCGATTACGGCGAGCGCGGCAACTGGTCTCCCGAAGACCTCGACCGCCTCGCCGTGTCCTACGACC
>DATEUS010000338.1:0-3530 GCA_035282985.1 Candidatus Acidiferrales bacterium | reverse complement strand
CGCTGGCGACTGGAGAGAGCCGCGGCTTCCGTGCCGCCTTTGAGCACATTCCGCAGGACTGGAATCGGGGCCGGCCACAAACGCGTGTAACCGGATTGCTGCTTGAATAGGACGCGTAAGGTGCAGGGCGGAGCGGGTCAGCGGCCGGCGGCGAGCCGCTCTACCAGCGGCGTGGGCAGGCTTGCCTTCCGCATCCTCTCCTGGGTAACTGCAACGTCGTAGGGAACCCGCCAGTATTCCACCGTGTGCCCGCCGTCGTCATAGACGGCGAAGGCAGCCCGGGGGTCCCCGTCACGCGGCTGGCCGATGGAGCCAGGATTGATCAGATAGCGAGCGTTGGTGGCCAACACCAGCTTGGCCGAGACCACCCCCGGAGGCCAGTGCAGACGCACCTGCTCTACCCGGCCGCTATTGCGGAGAACGAAACCGCCCTGAAAGTGAGTGTGCCCGAAAAAGATCAGGGAAACTTCGGCCAACTCCAGACTCACCCGCGCCTCGCGGGCATGGAAAACGTACTCGTCTTCATCCCGCACCGAGCCGTGCACGATCTGGAAATCTCCCACCCGCGCCGGACCCACGGGGAGCTGGCGCAGGTACTCGAGGTTGTCGGGGCGCAACTGCTCTCGAGTCCAGAAAGCAGCGGCGCGGGCAGCGGGGTTGAAGTCGGTGGGGTCGGTCAAGCCGCTGCCGGCTTTGTCGTGGTTGCCGCGCACCAGCGCCACCGGAGCCAACTCTCGCACCCGGTCGCTGGCTTCGTTGACGTCGGGACCATAGCCCACAATGTCGCCCAGGCAGAGGATCTCGTCGTAGCGCCGGCCCACCTGGGCCAGGACCGCCTCCAGGGCAGATTCGTTGGAGTGAATGTCGCTGAGAATCAGGTAGCGCACAGGTCCTCGAAAAGCCCCCCATTATAGGGGCGCTTGGCCTTTTCTGAGAACTGGGCAGTTGCTTTTTCTTGAATTTTCCTTGCCTGAGCGCCTGGGGCGGAGAGAGAATGGGGCCAAGCGACCGCCATGCGTGGAGCGCAGCAGGTCTGAGCTGAAAGGGAAGACATCAATGAGGCACCATATCCACCTAGTCCTAGCTGTGAGCCTTGCTGTCTGCTGGCCCTGTTCAATCTCGGCTGCCGCCCAGTCACAGGTTGAAACAACCGAGCTTTGGAACACCTTGGCCCGGCCGGTCTTTGACCCCGACAGGGTGGCCACCGTTGACAACCTCGTGCTGCGGCGGGACGCCGCTACTCTTACTCTCCTCCAAGGCCAGCTCGCCTTCAGCCAGGCGTTGACCTCCCCCGCGGGCCGGGAGCAGGTTTTCCATGCCGCCTTCCAGGGAACTGGTCGCCTCCACCTGGAGCCCTCCCTACCGCTGGAGAGGCAGCAACTTGCCTTCCACAGCGGCAAGCGCGCGCTGGTTGCGGAATTCACCGAGGCGGTTTTTCTCTTCACCGACGACGCCGCGGCCGAGCTGGAGTCCCAGGTGACATTTCACCCGGGCGAGCCGAGCGCGCTGCAAAAGCTCTGCCACAGCCGGCTGGAGCAATGGAGCGACTACGGCCTGAACCTGGAGGGGCGCCTGCTCAAGGCGCTCCTGGCCGAGGACCCTTCCCCCCACGCTCTCTTCGTGGCTGCTCTCAAGACCCGTGAGCATGACTGGCTCACTCTCATCGTGGACAAGGCCGACCCCGAAGAGGTTGAGCTTGGGCAGTTCGACACCGCGCGCAAACGCCTGAGCTTCTGGACCAAGTTTCCGACCGAAGGACGCCGCCCCCAGGATGTCTTTGCCGACCCCACCGCCCGCCACGAATACCTGATTGAGGATTACACCATTGACGTCACCATCGACGGCACCGAGCTCCAGGGACAGACGGAGATCAAGCTGGTTGTCCGCCGCCCGGGCGAACGCGTGCTGCTGCTGGCCCTCGATCCCAACCTTCGCGTGAGCGCGGTCACCAACGCTACCGGCGAGCCGCTGGCTTTCTTTCAACCGAAGGATCCCAAGGACGATTTCCCTTTCTTCGGCGATTACCTGGTGCTGGTCTCTCCCCAGCCCTTTCCGCCCGGCGCCCAGACCTTGCGCTTCACCTATGCCGGCAAGCGCGTGGTGCGCAAAGTGGGCGAGGGCAACTTTTTCTGCCGTAGCTTCGGCTGGTATCCGACCTACGGCACCGGCCGCTACTCCATCACGACCAATGAGTTCGCCGGCCGCTACAACTTCGACATCACCTTTCGCGTGGACAAGAAATACGACTTGGTGGCCACGGGAAAGAGAATCGAAGAACGCAAGGAAGGCAAGCAGGTGATCACCCGCTGGCAGAGCGAAATCCCCCTGGCGGTGGCGGGTTTCGCCTTTGGGGACTACAAAATCCACACCGTGGACGTGGGTGACACCCAGGTCCAGATCTACGCCAACAAGAGACCCGACGACTTCATGCGCAGCATCGAGCTCATCGCCAGTGGGCCCATCATACGCGATCCCGGGACGACCCAACTGAGCCCCTTGACCCTGGGCTCTCTCTCGCCCAGTCGGCTGGCCGAAGAGATGGGCGTGGAAATGGGGAACGCCTTGAAGGTTTTCCAGATCTATTTTGGTGACTATCCCTACCAGAAGCTGGCCGTGGCCAACATTCCTTACTCGTACGGCCAGGGCTGGCCCTCCCTGCTGTACATCTCCTCCCTCTCGTTTCTGGACTCCAACCAGCGCCACCAGCTCGGTATCGACGACCACGTATGGCTCACCGATTTCTTCCGGGCCCACGAGACCTCGCACCAGTGGTGGGGTCATGTGGTGGGTTGGAAGAGCTACCACGACCAGTGGCTCTCCGAGGGCTTCGCCGAGTATTCCGGCATCCTCTATACCCTGCACCGGCGCAATCCCAACCAGCACTTCACCCTGCTCCGGCAGAACCGTGAGCAGCTCATGCTCAGCGACGAAGAGGGCGCCACCTATGACCGCATCGGACCGATCTACCTTGGAAGGCGCTTGAGCTCGGCCAAACACCCGGGCGGCTACAGCTCCGTTGTCTACCGAAAAGGAGGTTGGGTGTTGCACATGCTGCGCATGATGCTCTACGACCCGCGCAACCAGCCGAACCCCGACGCCGCCTTCATCGCCATGATGAAGGATTTCACCCAAACCTACTTCAACCAGCCGGCGTCCACGGAGGACTTCAAGGCCATCGTCGAAAAGCACATGACCCCCGCCATGAACCTCGACGGCAACGGCACCATGGACTGGTTCTTCAATTCCTGGGTCTATGGCGTCGGTATTCCCGAGTACCGGCTCACCTACGGCGTGGAGCCCGGCCCACCCGAGGGCCCGTTTGTGCTGCGGGGAAAACTCTATCAATCCAACGTTCCGGAGGATTTCCGCACTATCGTTCCGCTGTTCTTGCACACCGACAAGGGCTACATGCGCGCTGGCTGGCTCAGCGTAAACGGGCCGGAGACGCCGTTTGAGCTCACGCTTCCCTTCAAGCCCACTAAGGTTACTATTAGTGAGTGGGAAGACGTGCTGGCCATCATCAAGTAACG
>DATEUS010000337.1:0-5340 GCA_035282985.1 Candidatus Acidiferrales bacterium | reverse complement strand
CGCCTTCAGCCGCGACCCGGTGCACCAGCAGCACGCCAGGGAGCTCGGCGCCGCCTGGGCCGGTTCGCCCGCCCAGGAGCCCCCCGACAAACTCGATGCCGCCATCATTTTCGCTCCCGCCGGCGAACTCGTCCCGGCCGCCCTGGGGGTCCTGAAGAAAGGCGGCGCCGTGGTGCTGGGCGGCATTCATATGAGTCCCATCCCCGCCCTCGAATACCGGCTTCTCTACGACGAGCGGGTTATCCGCAGTGTGGCCAACAACACGCGGCAAGACGGGGAGGATTTTCTGCGGGTGGCGGCGGAGATTCCCATTCAGACGCAGGTAAAAGTTTTCCCCTTGCAAGAGGCCAACGAAGCTCTGCGCGCGCACAAGGAAGGCACCATCCAGGGCGCCGCCGTCCTGCAGACTTCCTAGTATTGTGTCCCAGCTTTTCTCTGCGAATCCTCGGCGTCCTCTGTCGGAGCGAAGCGGAGACCCTGAGCGAAGCCGAAGGGCGCCTCTGCGGTGAATCCCCTCCCCCCTTGCGCGTTGACTTGCCGGGCGGTCTCGCCTAAGATAGGCCGCTCGCGGGCGATTCCACTTGATCGGCCAGACTATTTCGCACTATCGCGTCCAGGACAAGCTGGGCGGGGGCGGCATGGGCGTGGTCTATGCCGCCGAGGACACCCGCCTGGGCCGGCGGGTGGCGCTGAAGTTCCTGCCCGAGGAGATGGTTCCGGAGCGGCAGGCGCTCGACCGCTTCCTCCGCGAAGCGCGCACGGCCTCGGCGCTGAACCATCCCCACATCTGCACCATTCATGACATTGGCGAGCACGAGGGCCGACCCTTCATCGTGATGGAGTTGCTGGAGGGGCAGACGCTCAAGCACCGCATTGGGGGGAAACCCATCCCGGCTGAGCAGTTGCTGGAGTGGGCGGTGCAGATGGCGGATGCGCTGGAGGCGGCGCACGGCAAGGGCGTCATCCACCGCGACATCAAGCCGGCCAATGTGTTCATCACCGAGCGGGGGCAGGCAAAGATTCTGGACTTCGGCCTGGCCAAGCTGGCGTCGCGGCGGGAGCACGAAGCCACCCGCACCAGCGAGCAAACCTTGACCACTCCGGGTGGGACAGTGGGGACGATGGCCTACATGTCGCCGGAGCAGGCGCGAGGCGAGGAGGTGGACCCCCGGACCGACATCTTCTCGCTGGGGGTGGTGCTGTACGAGATGGCCACCGGGCGGCAGGCCTTCGGCGGCAGTTCGACGGCAGTAATCTTCGAGGCCATTCTGAACCGGGCCCCGACGGGGCTGCGGGGATTGAATCCAGAGGCACCGGCGGAGCTGGAGCGGATCATCGCCAAGGCGCTGGAAAAAGAGCGCGGCTTCCGCTACCAGAGTGCGGCCGACCTCCGGGCCGACCTGAAGCGCCTGAAGCAGGAGCTCGACTCCGGCCGCACGGCGGCCGATCGAGGGGCAAGCGCTGGGGTGCAGGAGGAGAAATCAGTAGCGGTGCTTTATTTCGAAAACCTGAGCCGCGCCAAGGAAGACGAATACTTCCGCGATGGCATGACCGAAGACATCATTACTGAACTCTCCAAGATCAAGGGGCTGCACATCTTTCCGCGCCCGACCGTGCTGGTCTTCCGCGACCAGCCGGTCACCGCCACCCAGGTCGGCCAGCAGCTCAAGGCCGCCTACGCCCTGGGAGGCTCGTTGCGCCGGGCCGGCAACCGCCTGCGCATCAATGCTCAACTGGTGGATACGCGCACCGACTTCCCCGTCTGGTCCGAGCGCTTCGACCGCGAGCTCGAAGACGTCTTCGAAGTGCAGGAAGAGATCGCCCGCAGCATCGCTCAGGCCCTGCGCGTGACGCTCACCCCCCAGGAAGAGAAAACCATCGCGCGCAAGCCGACCGAGAACCTGAAGGCCTACGACTACTACCTGCGGGGGCGCAACTACCTGCGGCGCGAAAACCTGGAATTCGCCATGCAGATGTTCGAGCAGGCCATCGGGCTCGACCCGAACTTCGCCCTCGCCCACGCCGGCATCGCCCAGGTCTGCGGCGTGCTCTTCGAGCTGCACCGCAAGGACCCGCGCTGGGTCGAAAAAGGAACCGGGGCCGCGCAGCGCGCGCTGGAGATTGAGCCCGACCTCCCGGAAGGCCTGGTGGCGCAGGCCCGGCTGTTCTACGCCCAGCAGAAATACAACGAGGCCATCGCCTGGGTCCACCGCGCCCTTGAGCGCAAACCCGACTGCGACGACGCCTACAACGTCTTGGGCCGGACCCTGTTCGCCTCCGACCGCTGGCAGGAAGCGGCGGCCCTTGTCGACCGCGCCCTGGAGGCCAACGGCGATGACTACAACGTCTACATCCCGTACATGAATTGCCTCGCCGCTCTGGGAGACACTGAAGGCGCCCGACGGTTGCGCCAAAAGGAAGCCGAAGTCCTCGAGCGGCAGATTGCGATGGTTCCGGAGGACGCTCGCGCCCGCATCCTGCTGGCGACGGATTACGCCTCCCGGGGCAAGAAAGAAGCCGCCGCCGAGCAGTTGGCCTCGGCGGTGGGTATGCGGCCCAACGACCCCAATACGCTTTACAACGCTGCCTGTGCTTACGGACTTATGTCCATGAAGCCGGAAGCGCTGGCGATGTTCAAACGTGCGGTGGAAGCTGGGTACTCCAACCTTGCCTGGGTCTCGCGCGACACCGACCTCGCTTGCCTCCACGACGACCCCGAGTTCCAGCGCCTCATCGGAGCCACAGGCGCCACCAGTAGCTAGGGCTTTCTTTCCCGAGCTCGACAAACCCATTCAGCATTCAGGCATCGGCGTCTGAACGAGTTGCGCCGCGTTGACTTGCCTCCACCTGCGCTCTAAGATGGCGCGGCACAGGCTTCCCGATGATTCTCGAAGACGAGCCTAGGTCTCTCGATCCACTCGGAATCGGTCTACGGGCGGCCGGCGCGGTAGACTCCTCAGGCGGATGACAGGATGACGCTTCCGGAAACACTCAAGCAGTACGGGGTCGTGGGCGCGGGTGGCGCCGGCTTTCCCACCTACGTGAAGGCGCGGGCGAGCGTCGAATTCATGATCGCCAATGGGGCGGAGTGCGAGCCGCTGGTTCACAAAGACGTCGAGTTG
The DNA here is from genome assembly GCA_035282985.1 of Candidatus Acidiferrales bacterium. GTDB lineage: Bacteria > Acidobacteriota > Terriglobia > Acidiferrales > 2-02-FULL-67-57 > DATEUS01. The sequence continues at coordinate 2,218 of DATEUS010000337.1, read as the reverse complement.
ATGAAGAACTTCCCCAAGGAAATCGTGGCCGGGATGAGGCTGATGATGGGAGCGACCGGGGCGGAGCGGGGAAAGTTCGGCTTGAAGGAGAAAAACGCCGCCGCTGTCCAGGCGATTGAAGCGCAGCTCGGGTCGTTGCCCATCGAGATGGTGCTGCTGGGAGATTTCTACCCTTCCGGCGACGAGTACGAGCTGGTCCACATCGCCACCGGACGGTTGATTCCCCCGGCGGGAATCCCTCTCCAGGTGGGTTGCGTGGTCAACAACGTGGAGACGCTGTACAACGTTCACTTGGCGAGTCGGGGAATCCCGGTGACGCGGAAATTCATCTCCGTGACCGGGGCGGTGAAGGAACCGAAATCTTTCTGGGTCCCCATCGGCATGCCGTTTCGGGATGTCCTAGCCCTGGCGGGCGGCCCCACCGTTTCCGAGTTCGCCTTCTTTGTCAGCGGGCTGATGATGGGCACGCTTTCCTTCGATCTCGACGATGTCGTCACCAAGACCACCGCCGGCCTCATTGTTCTACCGCGCGACCATTACCTGGTGGTGCGCAAAGACCGCTCGGAAGAAAGCATGAATCGCATCGGCAAGTCCGCCTGTGACCAGTGCAGTTACTGCACCGAATTCTGTCCGCGCTATCTGCTGGGTTACGAAGTCGAGCCGCACAAGGTGATGCGGAGTTTGGGTTTCACCGCCACCGGGGCGGATATTTGGAACCTGTCCGCCGAGCTCTGCTGCGCCTGCGGGCTGTGCACACTGTACGCCTGTCCCGAGGACCTTTTCCCCAAGGAGGCCTGCGATCAAGGGAAGGCGGATATGCGATCGGCGGGAATCAAATTCGTTCAGCAAAAACCGGTACGGGTTCATCCGATGAAGGAGCACCGTCGCGTGCCCCTTTCGCTGCTGCGAAAACGTCTCAAGGTGGAGGAATACGAGGGTGAAGCGCCCTTTGACGACCGGCAGTTCGATCCGTCGGTGGTGAGAATCAAGCGGCTGCAACACACCGGGAAACCAGCCGTGCCGGTCGTCCGCGTGGGCGAGAAAGTCAGCCGAGGCGCTGTGATTGGCACCGTGGAGCTGTCAGATCTCGGCGCGAACATTCACGCCAGCATCGACGGCGCCGTCAAAAGGATTTCCGACCGCTTCATTGAGATTGAGGCGTAGAAATAGGCAACGACAGTCTGCGCGGGGGAGGACACCATGCCTGAGATGACGAAGAACTCGATCGGCCTGATCGAACTCGGCAGCATTGCGGCGGGATTCGAAGTCTGCGACGCCATGCTCAAGGCCGCCGACGTGGAACTGCTGCTCGCCCGGAGCATCTGCTCCGGCAAGTACATGGTTCTGGTCCGGGGCGACGTGGCCGCCGTGCAGGCCAGCGTGAATGCCGGCTGTGAGGCAGGGAATTTCTCCGTCATTGCCACCTTCGTGATTCCCCGCGTGCACGAGTCCATCTTCCCCGCCCTCGCCGGTGTCACCAAGGTGGAAGGGCTGGAAGCCCTGGGGATCATTGAATCCTTTTCCGTGGCGTCCCTGATCGAAGGCGCCGATGCCGCCGTGAAAGCGGCCCAAGTCCGCCTGCTCGAGATCCGCCTAGCCATGGCCTTGGGGGGCAAGGCCTTTGTCACCCTGACCGGCAGCGTGGCCGCCGTGCGCAGTGCGGTGGAAGCCGGAGCCGCTGTCGTTTCGGCAAAAGGCTTGCTCACCAATAAAGTCGTCATCCCGCAACCGCGGCCTGAATTGCTCAGTGAGATGATCTGAGCGGCCAAGCTCTCGGGGGGCGAGTAGAGGTCCTTGCCAGTGACGAAGAGAGGCGCGGAATCAGAGCCGGCGGGGCTGTTTGAAGAGAGAAACCGGCCGCAGCCATGCGGTGGCATTGCACGGCGGTCGTTCCTCAAGTCCTGCGCGACCCTTGGGGCTGCGCTGGGTTTCTTACCCTTTGCCAAGCCGCTCTTGGCCAGCTCGGCCGCGCCAGAAACGCAGGGCCGCAGAAAGAAACAAGTAGCCGTAATCGGGGCGGGAGCCTTTGGCGGCTGGAGCGCACTGCATCTGCTGCGCCGGGGCGCGAGCGTGAAGCTTCTGGACGCCTGGGGCCCCGGCAATTCCCGGGCAAGCTCGGGTGGCGAAACCCGGATCATCCGAGCCACCTACGGACCGGACCGCACCTATGTAAGGATGGTGGTTCGTGCAGCACAGCTCTGGCAGGAGGCGGAAAAGC
>DATEUS010000336.1:0-5759 GCA_035282985.1 Candidatus Acidiferrales bacterium | reverse complement strand
GAGGGTGATGAAATTCCTCGGCCTGCTCGGCGTCGCAGTGGCGGCGTACGCAGCCGGCGTGCTTACCTACTACGGGACGCTGGGGCTGCTCTGGGGCCAATGGAAGCTGCAAGACCTGGAGGCGGCGGCCCTCTGGGGCGGGCTGGTCTATCTCTTGGTGGCCTTTCCTCTCTACCTGATGTCCTTCTTCGGTTTTCACCTGGCGTGCAAGTGGCGGCGTCGCGGCCTTCGACCGGCGTGGTTCTTCCCCCTTCTGGGGGCGGTGCTGGGGGTCGCTCCTACCTACGCCATCATGCGGGTGTGGGGCGGCGGACCGAGCAGCCTGATTTCGGAAGAGGCAATTCTTTTCTACTCCTTCTTCGGCGCCTCCGGTGCTTGCTTCGGGCTGGGCTGGTGGTGGCTGTTCGAGCGCGAAGCCCGGCCAACGCCGGGCTAGAAAAGCTTCCTCTGCCTGTTATCTGGCAGCGACGGCGTTGACGGCTAGTTGGTCGGCGGTGACTTCGCGCCAGGCCGCCGGCGTGCGCAGGAGCTTCAAGACCAGAGTTGTGTGCAACGCGTGGCCGGCGCGCTCAGCCACCACGTGGCCGACGAGCGGACGGCCCAGCAGCGCCAGGTCGCCGATCATGTCCATGGCCTTGTGGCGGCAGAATTCGTCGGGGTAGCGCAGGCCGTTGTTGTTCATCAGGCCGTCGCGGGTGAGAACGACGGCGCAGTCGAGCGAGCCGCCGCGGATGAGGCCCATCTGCCGCAACTGCTCAAGCTCGTCGTAGAAGCAAAAGGTGCGGGCGCCGCTGAGCAGGCCGGCGAAGCTGTCGGGGTCGAGGGTAAAGTCGAGGTGCTGGCGGCCGATGAGCGGGTGCGGGAATTCGATGGTGTAATCGAGGGTCATGCCAGCGACGCCGTTGGCGGGCTGGATGGCGATGGAGCGGAAGCCGGGGCGGCCGGGCTCGCCTTCGCTGACTTCGAGCGGCTGGAGAATCTGCAGGTAGCGGCGGCGCCGGCGGAGGCGGCGACGGCCGGCGGCCGCGAGCAGCTCGACAAAGGGCCGGGCGCTGCCATCGAGGATAGGTAGCTCGAGGTTGTCGAGCTCGACGTAGACGTTGTCGATGCCGCAGGCATAGAGCGCCGCCAGTAGGTGTTCGGTGGTGGAAATCAGCACACCTTTCTTCATCAGGCTGGTGGCGTAGCTGACCCGGGCGATGTTCCGGGCTAGGGCCTCGACCTCAAAGCCGTCCAGGTCGACCCGCCGGAAGACGACGCCGGTGCCGGAAGGAGCGGGAAGGAGCTTAAGACTGCAACTGACTCCAGTGTGGAGGCCAACCCCGGCCGTTTCGACCGGGCGCTCGATCGTGTGCTCGTACTCCATCCGCGTCGTTTATCATGCACAAACCGTGCCAGAAAGAGCAATGCCAAGTAAACAACTCTCTAATAGTGACTTACGGAAAGGTGGCGCGGCGTAACGGTGTGGTTACTGTGGTAAAAACGCAACAGTGTGAAAGTTCACTGTAGCTGGAACGTCTCAGGGTCGACGGACGACACTACGCCACCTCGCTGCGGTTGGACGAACCGAGGAACCAGGCAGCGAAGAAACGGGGCTACTGACCGGGCGTACTGATGTCGACCGCGACCTTCCACGTGCCGCCGGCCTGCTTCTCCCAAACGGTCACGTAGTTGCCTTTGGCGGTCTGGGGCTTCTTCCGGGCGTCACTCTTGGTCTCTTCGTAAGTTCCCATCTCGTATCCCACATCACCGGAGCGGGCCACCTTCACTTTGGTGGTTTGCCAGGTGACGGCGTAGTTGGGATCAGAGAAGTTGTTACTCCACGACTGGCGAATGGCTTCCGCGCCTGTCACCGGCGCCGCGCCGGCATAGAACCCCTGGGCATCGGCGGCGAGAAGAGACGCGATCTTGTCGGCGTCTTTCTCCGACGCCGCCTTCAGCCAAGCGCCTGAAGCCGCGCGGATGGCGGCTTCATCGGCCGCGCGCGTATCCGGCGGCGCCGGCGGCGGCTGCTGTTGGCAGCCAACCAGGATAGCAATCAAGCCCACGAGCAGAAACACAAACAGTATACGATTCGATTTCATTAAGCGCCTCCCGTTGTATTGATCTGAATTCTCTGCTCACAATGCGCCTTCCGCGACCGGATGTCAAGGGAACCGGGCGGTGCCCCGCGCCGTGGGTTATACTGCTTTTCTCTATGGCCCGCGGCAAGACCGAGCGCAAGCGGAAGCGGCTCTACTTGATTGACGCGATGAGCTACATCTTCCGCGCCTACCACGCCCCCACGCCGCAGCGCTTCGCCAGCCCTTCGGGGGCGCCCACGCAGGCGGTTTTCCTCTTCAACAACATGCTGCGCAAGCTGCTGCGCGAGCACCAGCCCGACTACGTGGCGGTGGCTTTCGAGTCGGTGGGGCCGACGGTGCGCGACGAGATTTTCGCCGAGTACAAGGCGCAGCGGCCGCCGGCGCCCGACGACCTAGTGGCACAGATCGAACCCATCCGCCGGCTGTGCCGGGCGCTGCGGCTGCCGGTGCTGGAGCACCCCGGCTACGAGGCCGACGACGTCATCGGCACGCTGGCGCGGCGGGCCACCGAGCAGGATCTGGACGCCGTTATCGTCACCTCGGACAAAGACATGCTGCAACTGGTGCGGGCGGGCGCTGGGCCATCGGTGCAGGTCTTCAGCCCTACGAAGGAAAAATTCTTCGACGATGCCGAAGTGGAAAAATATTTCGGCGTCCCGCCCGAGCAGGTGGTGGAGGTGGTGGCGCTGATGGGCGACGCCATCGACAACATCCCCGGCGCCAAGGGCATCGGCGAGAAAGGGGCGCAGGAGCTCATCCGCCAGTACGGCACGGTGGAAGCAGCGATGGCGCACGCCACCGAGGTCAAGAAAAAAAACTATCGCGAAGCGCTGCAGCAGCAACAGGAGCAGATCCGGCTCTCGCGGCAACTGGCCACGCTGCACATCGACCTGCCGCTGCCGCTGGAGCTCGACGAGCTGGCCCACCGCGAACCCGACCGCGAGCAACTGGTGGCGCTCTACACCGAGATGGGCTTCACTTCCCTGCTCAAAGAACAATTGCCCGCGGCGCCGGTGGCACCGCGGGAAACACACTACCGCGAACTGAAGACGCCCGCAGAATTGAAGGCCTATCTCGCCGAGGCGGCGAAAGCGCCACTGGCGCTGTGGGTGGAGGCGGCAGGGGAGACGCCGGCGGACCTAAAGGCAACGGCGCTGGCCTTTTCCGCTGCGCCGGGCGAGGCTTGCCTGGCAAGCCTGGGCGAGCAGCGGGAGGTGTGGCTCGAAGCCGCGCGCGAATTCCTGGAAGACGCCAGCCGCCCGAAAGCGGTCCACGACAGCAAGACGGCGGCGCTGACGCTGCTGGCCGACGACATCGAGCTCGGGGGCGTGGCCGACGACACCGCGCTCTATTCCTACCTTCTGCAACCGACGACGGCGAAGCACGCGCTCGAAGACGTGGCGGCGCGGCGGCTGAACCTGCCACTGTCGGGGGCGGTGGCGGAGAAGGCCGACTTTGTGGGTCGGCTGGCCGCGCCGCTGCGGGAAGAGGTGAAGGCGCAGGAGCTAGGGCCGGTTTACGAGCAGATCGAGCAGCCGCTGGCGCCGGTATTGGCGGCGATGGAGCGGGTCGGGGTGCGGCTCGACCCGAGTGCGCTCGAAGAGCTGTCGGCTGCGTGCGAGAAGGAAATCGCGACGCTGACGGCGCGCATCTACGAGCTGGCCGGAGTCGAGTTCAACTTGAACTCGCCCAAGCAACTGGGCGAAATCCTCTACGAGAAGTTGCAACTGCCGCCGCCGCGGCGACGGGGCAAGACGAAGGCGGCTTCGACTGCGGCCGACGTGTTGGAGGAACTGGCGGCGCTGCACGAGCTGCCGGCGAAGGTATTGGAGTACCGCGAGCTGACCAAGCTGAAGTCCACCTACATCGACGTGCTGCCGGCGAAGATCCACCCGCGCACCGGGCGGCTGCACACCCGCTTCCACCAGACAGGGACGGCAACGGGGCGGCTGTCGTCTTCCGACCCCAACCTGCAGAACATCCCCATCCGCGGCGAGCTGGGAACAAAGATCCGCGCGGCGTTCGCGGCCGAGCCGGGGTGGCTGCTGCTGGCGGGCGACTACTCGCAGATTGAGCTGCGGGTGCTGGCGCACATGTCGGAAGACGCCGTACTGGTGGAGGCGTTCCGGCGCGGCGAAGACATCCACGCGCGCACGGCGCAGGAGGTGCTGGGGGTGCTGCCGCTGGAACAAACCTCCGAGCACCGGCGGGTGGCGAAGATGATCAACTTCGGCATCATCTACGGGCTGACCGCCTACGGGTTGGGGAGCCGGCTCGGCATCGAGCCGGGCGAAGCGCAGAAATACATCGACGCCTACTTCACACGGTACGCCGGGGTCAAGGCCTTCCGGCAGCGGCTGCTGAAGGAGGTACGCAAGAGCGGAGAGGCGCGGACGCTCTTCGGGCGGGTGCGGCCGATTCCGGAGATCAATTCGCAGAACGCCGTGCAGCGGAACTTCGCCGAGCGCACCGCGCTCAACTCGCCGCTGCAAGGGACGGCGGCCGACATCATCAAGCTGGCGATGATTCGTCTCGACGAGCGGCTGCGGGCGGAGAAGCTGCGCACGCGGATGATTCTGCAGGTGCACGACGAGCTGCTGTTTGAAGTGCCGGAGGACGAAGTGGAGCGGGCGCGCAAGCTGGTGAAGGCGGCGATGGAGACGATCGAGTTCCCTCGCGGGCGCGCCTATCCGTTGAAGGTGCCGCTGGTGGTGGAAGTGGGCGCCGGGCCGCACTGGGCGGCGGTGAAGTAGGCCATCGAGCCCGCTGCCAGGAGCATCCAAGAGTGTAGAAATGTTGGCGTCCTCGGCGTTGCGACGAGTGATTGTGGTGCTGGCGGCGGTGTTGCCGGCGCTGGCCCCGCCAACGGCGGGGCTGGCAGCCCAAGAGTCCTGGCGGACGAAGCCGGCGGCGGAGTGGACGCTGGAGGAGGCGCTGACGGTGGTGCGCGACTCCGACTGGGCGCACGAAGAGCACGTGCTCTACCCGTCGCGCCCGGAGCCCACGGCGCCCTCCGACCGCTTCGGCCTCTGGCGTTTTCCGGAACTCTATTTCGGCAATTGGGGCAGCTACCTGGTGCGCTGGGAGTCGACCGAGCCGGTGGGGCAAGCCTTTGCGCGGCTTGAGGAACTGGGGGCCAGCGCCAGCGCGCAGTTCCAGGCACCGCCGCCGCGCCGGCCGGCGAACCGGCACGTGGTGACGGTCAAGACCACGCGCCCACCGCGCTACGGGATGGACGTCCTACTGTGGTTGAGCGAGCGGCAACTGCTGGAGAGCGCGGAGCTGCGCACGGCACGAGGCGCGGTGGCAGTGGTCGAGGTGGAGAGAAGCGGGAAGGGAGCGACGGCAGCGGTGCACTTCTTTTTCCCCCGGAGGGTACAGGGCCAACCGGTGTTGGGCTCCCAGCGGCAAGAGGTGGAATTCCATCTCGAGGTGCGGCGTTTCCACCTCAAGAGCAAGTTTCTCGTGGGCGAATGACAAGACCTGTTGCATAACTGCTTGCCGGTGAGGCCTCAGGGGCTAGAGCCCCTTTTTCTGGTGGCCCCTGGATGTCAGGGCTGAAGCCCTGACCCGCCATACGGAGGTTATGCACCAGCTCAAGGTTCGGCATGACAGAAGAGAAAGGCAGGCTGGTTATGAGGGGGCGAAGAGCGGTGGTCCTCGGCTTGCTGCTGG
>DATEUS010000335.1:0-16933 GCA_035282985.1 Candidatus Acidiferrales bacterium | reverse complement strand
CTGCGCGTCGCCACGGCCCAACGCTTGTCCCACCCGCACGGCCGCCGCCGAGCTCACGCCCAGCGGCACCATGTAGGTGAAGCTGGCGGCAGTGAGCGCAATCTGGTGCCCCGCCAGCCAAACCGGATCCAGCCGGCCAATCAGGGCCGTGACAATGGCGAACACGGCGACTTCGAGGCCAAATTGCAGGGCCGCCGGCCAGCCCAGGCTGACCAGGCGGCGGACGCGGTCGAGCTGAGGTCGAAGAGGAACCCGCCGCAAGCCTGTCCGGTGGCGGCGATCGTGGTAGAGACTGTAACCCAGCAGCACCAACGCCATATAGACTCGCGAGAAGCAGGTCGCCCAGCCCGCACCCTCCACGCCCAGGGCGGGGGCGCCCAGGTGCCCGAAAATGAGCACCCAATTCGCTCCCACGTTCACGAGATTGGCAGTGACCAGCGAGAACATCACCGGCTTCACCAGGCTCATCCCTTGCAGGTAGCGGCGGAAGGCGAAATACAGAAGCAGCGGCACCGTGCTCCAGGTAATGGCCTTGAGATACGGGATGGACTGGCTGAGGACGCCGGGATCAATCCCGAACGAATTCAGCAAAGGCAGACAGGCCCAGATGAACCCCATCAAGACCGGACCCAGGAACAAACTCAGGTAGACGCCGCTCAGAAGAGAGCGATGGCAATCCTCCACCTGCCGGGCGCCAAACGCCTGCGAAACCAGGGTGTCGAGCCCCAGCAGCAGTCCGCCGCCAAAGATGGCCACCACGTGGAAAAGAACCGAGCCCAGGCTGACAGCGCCGATGGCTTCGGCGCTGGCGGGGAGACGCCCCACCATCACGGTGTCGACAATCCCCATGCTCACCCAGCCCACTTCCGCCAAAATCAGCGGACCCGCCAGTTGCCACAGGGGCCGAAACTCGCGCCGGAAGAGTTCGATGTTCTGCGTCACGATTGTCGCCTCGAAACATGGCCGCGTATTTGGACACCAAGAAGTTCCGCGGTCGCAGGCGCCGAATTGTAGCATCCGGCGCGCGGTGCCGCCGCCCAGGCCCGGAATCCTCAGTAGCCATCTCGCGCCGAAACCGCTAGAATCGCGGCCTGCATAAAGGAGGTCCGGTGAGCCCTCGACTTCAGAAGTTGCTGGTGTTGCTGGCCGTGCTGCTATTCGCTGCCCCGTCCCGCGGCCAGGAGAGTTTGGACGCGATGATTGCGCGGGAACTGGACGCGCTGGTCTCCACCTACAAGTATCTCCACAGCCATCCCGAGCTCTCCTACTACGAAAAAGAATCCGCTGGCTACTTGGCCGGTGAACTTCGCACCCTGGGTTTTGAAGTCACCGAAAACGTCGGCGACTACAGAGTCCCCGGCAGGACGTCGTACGGCTTGGTGGCGGTGCTGAAGAACGGCGAGGGCCCGACGGTGATGGTGCGAACGGATCTCGACGCCCTGCCAGTGGAAGAGAAGACCGGGCTCCCCTATGCCAGCCGGGTCAAGACGCAGACTGACGAGGCTGAGGTGAGCGTGATGCACGCCTGCGGCCACGACCTCCATATGACTTCGTTCCTAGGCACGGCGAAGATGCTGAGCCAACTGCAAGACCGCTGGGCGGGCACTCTGGTGATGATTGGACAGCCGGCCGAAGAGCGCGGCGCCGGCGCCTGGGCTATGTTGCAGGGCGGGCTCTACTCCCGCTTTCCCAAACCCGCCATGGCGCTGGCTCTGCACACCAACCCCAATCTGGAGGCAGGCACGGTGGGTTACCGCGAAGGCTACGCCCTCGCCAGCGCGGATGCCGTGGACATCACCATCCGTGGCAGCGGCGGCCACGGCGCCTATCCGCAGACGACGAAGGATCCCATCGTCATCGCCGCCCAACTCATCCTGGCGCTGCAGACCATCGTCAGCCGCGAAGTTAACCCGCTCGACCCCGCCGTGGTCACCGTAGGCGCCATCCACGCCGGCACCAAACACAACATCATCCCCGATGAAGCCCGCCTGCAACTCACCGTTCGCGCCTATAAGCCTGAGGTGCGCAGGAAAGTGCTGCTGGCCATTGAGCGCATCACCCAGGGAATTGCGGCCGCCGCCGGCGTGCCCCCGGACCGCGCTCCCACAGTTACACTCGCCGACGAGGAGTTCACCCCCTCGACCTACAACAACCCAGAGCTGACCCGGCGGGCGGTCTCAGCGCTGAAATCGGCGTTGGGTCCGGACAATGTGGTGGCCACCGACCCCGTGATGGCAGCGGAGGATTTCGGCCGCTACAGCCTGGAAGGCAATCAGATTCCGATCTTTATCTTCTGGCTGGGGGCGGTCGATCCCCTCCGCCTTCGCGAGGCGCAGGAGAAAGGAACCTCCCTTCCGTCGCTCCACTCCAGCAAGTTTGCTCCGCTGCCCGAGCCGGCTATTCGCACTGGCGTGAAGGCTATGACCGCTGTCGTTCTCGACCTGATGAAAAAGTAGCTCAGTCGGCCGCTGCTTCGACCGGCTTAGCCACCGCGCCGGCGTGGCTCGCCACAACTTTCAGGAACGCACGCGCCGCATGGGATAGCGGATCACCCCGGCGGTACACCACGCGCAGCGTGCGCTCCACCCGCAACTCGGGAATCTCCACTTCCACTAGAACTCCTTCCCTCAACTCATCTTCAATGCACATCCGCGGCACCAGCGCCACCGCCTGCCGCATTTGCACCAGCTTCTTGATCGACTCCACCGTCGGCAGCTCCACGTCCATGTGCAGGGGCACCCGGTATTTCTCAAAGGTGCGCAGCACCCGCTCGCGGTAAGGCGACCAGATATTGTGGGCGGCGAAAGTTTCCTGCCCCAGTTGACGGATGGACACCCGCGGGCGGCGCGCCAGCCGATGAGTGGGGTAGACGATGAAGCTGAGCCGGTCCCGGTAAACCACTACGGAGGCCAACTGCTTGTCCTCAGGCCGATAGGAAAGCACCCCCAGGTCGAGGTTGCGCTTGTGCAGCTCCTGCGGGATGCTGCGGGCCAGGCTGCGCACAATCTCCACCTTGACCTGCGGGTGCAGCCGGCGATAACGGGCGATGAGCGGCAGCAGATAGAGCGCCCCGGTTTCGTTCGCCCCCACTCGCACCCGGCCCCGCTCCAGGTTGTGCAGCTCGGCCAGGGCGGGCCGAATCTCCCCTCGCAGATTCACCAGCCGCTCGGCGTAGCCCAGCAGCATCTGCCCGGCGTCGGTCAACGCCGCCACCTTGCCGGAGCGGTCGAAGAGCGTTTCTCCCAGGTCCGTTTCCAGGCGGCGAATCGCCAGGCTTACGGCCGGCTGCGTGCGGAAGAGTACCTTGGCAGCCCGCGAAAAATTCTTCTCCCGCGCTACCGCCAGAAAAACTTCCAGTTCGTGCAGGTTCATCTCTGCCCCTCCCCACGAGGCTCTATTCAGCGCATACTCTCATAAGACTTTCTTATTATCAACAGAAGAATTATAAATTTGACTTTCTCCCCAGAGCCCGTACACTGCTGCCTCTGCTCTTGGGGTAGGGGGGTACACCGTGGCGTCTGAAACCAGGCTGATGCGCACCCAGCACCCGGTGGGCATCTCCAGCTACGGGGCTTACGTCCCGCGCTGGCGTGTCCGCACTGCGGCCATCGCCGCCTGCTGGGGCCTGGAGCCGAGCCGCATTCCCATCCGCGCCAAGTCCGTCCCCGGCCCCGACGAAGACACCGCCACCATGTGCATCGAAGCGGCGCAGAACGCCCTGCGCCGGGTCAGCGTCCCGCCCAGCCAGATTCGTGCCGTCTGGGTCGGCACCGAATCCAAGCCCTACGCAGTCAAGCCCACCTCGACCCTGGTGGCCGAGGCCCTGGGCCTGACGCCCTTCATCAGCGCTGCCGACATGGAGTTCGCGTGCAAGGCGGGCTCGGAGGCCATGCAAACGGCTATGGCTTACGTAGGCTCGGGCATGGCGCCCTACGCGCTCGCCATTGGCATGGACACGGCGCAGTCGCGGCCTGGCGATTCCCTCGAATACACCGCTGCTGCCGGTGGCGCCGCCTTCCTTTTTGGCCGCGCCGAAACCGCCGTGGCTGAGGTCGAGGGCAGCCTCTCCTTCGTTACTGACACGCCCGACTTCTTCCGCCACGCCCACAGCCACTACCCCCAGCACGGCCAACGCTTCACTGGCGAGGCCTCCTACTTCTACCACTCGCTGGGCGCGGCGCGGACGCTGCTGGCCGAACTCGGCCGTCAACCCAAAGACTACCGTTGGGCGGTCTTCCACCAGCCCAATCCCAAATTCGTCCGTCGCCTGGCCAAGGAACTCGGCTTCAGTAAGGAGCAGATCGAGCCCGGCTTTCTGGTCCCCCACATCGGCAATACCTACGCCGGCTCCTCGCTGCTGGGGCTGGCAGCCGTGCTCGACCGCGCCGAGCCCGGCGACCACATCTTCTTCACTTCCTACGGCTCCGGCGCTGGCAGCGACGCCATATCCCTGCTCGTCACCGCGCGCCTCCCTGGCCTGCGCAATGGCGTACCCTGCGTGCGGGACTATCTGGAGCGCAAGCAGGAAATCAACGACTACGGCGTCTACTTGCGCCTGATGAAAAAAATTCACCGCGAATAAACCAGGAGGATTCGTGCGCGACGTCAGCATCATCGGCGTGGGTCAGACCCCGGTGGGGGAACACTGGAATCGCTCGCTGCGCGAGTTGGGCGTGGAGGCGGTGCACGCCGCCCTGGCCGACGCCAGCCTCGACCGCCCCCAGGCCCTCTTTGTCGGCAACATGCTCTCCGGCGAACTGTGCGGCCAGGAAAATCTGGCCACGCTGGTGGCTGACTTTGCCGGCTTTCCTGGCATTGAAGCCTTGAAGATCGAAGCCGCCTGCGCCTCCGGCGGCGCCGTGGTCCGGGCAGCCCACATGGCGGTCGCCTCCGGGGCGCATGACTTCGTGGTGGCGCTGGGCCTGGAGAAGATGACCGACCTGGCCATCGACGGCGTCACCGCTGGGCTGGCCACCGCCGCCGACGCCGACTATGAGGCCGCCCACGGCGTCACCTTCACCGCCCTCAATGCCCTGCTGATGCGCCTCTACATGGAGCGCTACGGCTATAAGAGAGAGGATTTCGCTCCCTTCGTCATCACCGCTCACGAAAACGCCGTCAACAACTCCTGGGCCATGTTCCGCGACCCGATAACGGCAGAGGACTTCGCCCACTCGGCCATGGTTGCTGAGCCCATTTCCATTCTTGACTCCTCGCCCATCTGCGACGGCGCCGCCGCCGTTGTTCTCTGCCCCACCGAGCAGGCGCGCGCCTTCACCGACCAGCCCGTGCGCATCTTGGGCTCCGCCACCGCCACCGACACCATCGGCCTGGGCCCGCGCCGCGACCCGCTCCGCTTCGAGGCGGTCTACGCGTCCGCGCACCGGGCCTATCAACAGGCCGGTATCCGGCCCGAGGACATTGACTTCGCCGAGCTGCACGACGCCTTCACCATTGTCTCGGCGCTCTCCCTCGAATCCATTTGTTTCGCCGCGCGCGGCCAGGGCGTGTGCTTCGCCAAGGAGGGGAACATCACCCTCCAGGGCAAGTTGCCGCTGGCCACACAGGGCGGTCTGAAAGCCCGCGGCCATCCGGTCGGGGCCAGCGGCACCTATCAGATCGTGGAAGTGGTGGATCAATTGCGCGGCCGGGCCGGCGCCAATCAGGTGCCGAACTGTAGCCTGGGACTGGCGCAGAGCGTGGGCGGCATGGCCTCGGTCGCCGTGACCCACATCCTGGGGAACTGAACATGGAGCTGCCTCGCTATCATCGTCTGCGTTCGACTTTCTATCGGCTGCAGGCAAGCCGGTGCGCCTCCTGCCGCGCCACCCACTTCCCCCCGCGCAGCCGCTGCCACCTCTGCGGCTCGGAAGAGCAGGAGGAAATGCGGCTCAGCGGCCGCGGGCGCGTCCTCTCCCTCACCCGCGTCTACCAGCCCGCGCGTGGCTTTCGCGACGCCGCCGGCGCCGTCACCGCCTTGATTGAATTGAAGGAAGGCCTGCGCATCATCGCTCAGTTGACCGACGTCGACCCGGAAACGGTCGAACCCGGCCTCGAGGTCGAGATGGTGGTGCGACGCCTGCGCGCCGACCAGGAGCAGGGCATGATTGTCTACGGCTACAAGTTCCGCCCGCCGCTGGCCTCCACTTCCACCCCCCGAGAGGCCCACCCATGAAGGCTATTCTCCTGCACGAGTTCGGGCCGGCGGACAACCTGCAGTGCGCCGAAGTCCCCGAGCCTCGTCCCGGGCCGCGCGAGTTGCTGCTGCGCGTCGGCGCCTGCGGCGTCTGCTTCCATGACGTCATCAACCGCAACGGCAACCTGCCGCGCACGCGGCTGCCGGCCATTCTGGGCCACGAAGTGGCGGGCACCGTCCTCGAAGTGGGCGCGGAGGTAACGAAGTTTCGCCCCGGCGACCGCGTCGCCTGCCTGCAACGGGTCAACTGCAATCGCTGCACCTTCTGCACCGACAGCCGGCCCACGCTCTGCCGCTCGGGCGCGGTCTTCTTCGGCGAAGAGATTCCGGGCGGCTACGCCGAGTACTTCGTGGCGCCCGAGCACGTGCTGGTCAAGGTTCCCGACCCGCTCTCCGACGCCGAAGCTGCCGTCACCGCCTGCACCCTGGGCACGGCAGTACACGCCCTGGGGCCGCGCGCCCATCTACAGCCCGGCCAGACCGTCCTCATCACCGGCGCCAGCGGCGGCGTCGGCATCCACGCCATCCAGTTGGCGCGCCTGCTCGGAGCCACGGTGGTCGCGGTCACCAGTTCGGAGTCGAAGATTGACCGGCTGAAGGCCTGGGGCGCCCATACGGTGATTCACGCTCCCCGCCTGGAATTTGCCCAGGCAGTCAAGAAGGCCGTCGGCGGGGCCGACCTGGCTCTGGAAGTTGTCGGCAGTGCCACGCTCGATGAGACCCTGCACGCGCTGAAGAGCGGGGGCAAGCTGGTGGTGCTGGGCAACGTGGTCGAAGGCCGGGCCTCCTTCAATCCCGGCTTGGTCATCCTGAAAGAACTGGAGGTCATTGGCTCCTTCGCCGCCTCCGTCAAAGAGCTGGAGCGCTCTTTCCAGCTTGTGGCTGCTGGCCAGATCAAAGTCGTGGTCTCGGATTTCCTGCCGCTGCGGGAGGCCGTCCAGGCCCACAAGATGCTCGAGTCCCGCGCCGTCACCGGCCGCCTGGTTCTTCACCCCTAGAAGCGTTGCATGACCACCTCACCGCGGGTCAGGGCTTCCCTGGCCTGAGCGAAGTCGAAGGCAGCCCTGACATCCAAGGCCAAGAAAAACGGGAGCTTTAGCCCCTGAGGCCTCACGAGGGAGCGGTTATGCAACAGACTCTAGTCCTGCGCCCATCCCCTCCGTCACGCAATCGCTCTTTTCTGCTTGACGCACCCGGAAAAGAACCGCATAAGAACAGCAGGGGTGCGTTAGCGGAGAGGACACCACTGAGTCCCCGGCGAGAGGGTGAAGGAACATGACTGATGCGATTTTCCCCCGCAGCTTCACTCGTCACTACCCCATTGCGGCTCGCGGCGAGGGTGTCTACATCTTCGACGAAGAGGGCAAGCAATACTTGGACGCCTCCGGCGGGGCCGCCGTGGTCACCATCGGCCACGGCGTGCGCGAAGTCCTGGCAAGAATCCAAGAACAATTTGAGCGGCTGGCCTACGCCCACACCTCACACTTCCATACCAGGGCAGGCGAGGAGCTGGCCGCTTTCCTGGCGGCAAAGTTCCCCGGCCCGCTGCAGCAGGCACGGGTCCACTTTACCTCCGGAGGCTCCGAGGCCACCGAAACCGCCATCAAGATTGCGCGTCAGTACTGGCTCTCGCGCGGCGAACCGAAGCGTTACAAGATTCTCTCCCGCTGGCAGGGCTACCACGGCGCCACCCTGGGCGCCTTGGCCGTGACCGGTAACCTGCGTCGACGCGCCCCCTATGAACCGCTCTTGCCCCCCGCCGAACACATCTCCGCCTGTTTTTGCTACCGCTGCCCGTTGGGCCTGGAGTTCCCCTCCTGTGAGCTGGCCTGCGCCCGCGAGCTGGAACAGGCCGTCGTCCGCGCCGGGGAAGACACCGTGGCCGGCTTCATCCTTGAACCCGTCGTGGGCGCAACCACCGGCGCCGTCCCGCCGGAAGGCTATCTCCGCACCATCCGCGAAATCTGCGATGCCCACGGAATTGTGCTGATCGCCGATGAGGTGATGACCGGCGCCGGGCGCACCGGAAAATATTTCGCTGTCGAGCACTGGAACGTCGTTCCCGACATCATTCTTCTGGGCAAAGGTTTGAGCAGCGGCTACGCCCCGCTCGGCGCCGTCCTGGTGGCCGAAAAAGTCTGGCGGGCCATTCAGGCCGGAACCGGCACGCTCGAGCACGGCTTCACCTACCAGGGCCATCCGCCCGCCCTGGCTGCCGGGCTGGCCGTGCAGCGCTATCTGGAGGAACACAACCTGCTCGAGCGCGTCCGCGAGCGGGGCGCTTACGTGGCAAGGCGTCTCGAGCCGTTGCGCGAGCACCCAGCCGTGGGCGATGTCCGCGGACTCGGATTGCTGCAAACGGTCGAGTTCGTGGCCGACCGCGCCACCCGTGCGCCCTTCCCGCCGGAGAAGAAGTTCGCCGACCAGCTTTTCGAGATGCTGCGCGCGCGCGGCATTATGGCCTACCCTGTACGCGGAACCGTGGACGGTGTCCGGGGCGACCACGTCCTGCTCGCGCCGCCCTTTGTGATTGAGGAAAGCCAGATTGACTTTCTTGTCGACGAGTTGGAAAGCGCCGTCACCCAGGTCGCCGACAAACTCGCACAACCTAAGTAGGAAACCGCTCATGTCGGATGTCAGGAAAGAAATCGAGGAAATGGTGCACAAGGAAACTCGGGCCTGGGACACCCAGGATGTGGATCTGTTGATGTCGCTCCTCCATCCGGACATGGTCTGGCCCTGGCCGCGAACACCGCAATCGCACGACCCGATGGACTGGGTGCTGGTGTGGGGCCGCTACAACTACGAGCGGTGGAGAAAGGGCTGGCAGGAGTTGTTCAACACCCACCGCCTGATTCACAACAAGCGCGAAATCAGAAAAATCGAGGTCTCCAAAGAAGGTGACGGCGCCTTTGCCGTCGTGGACATCGACACCCTGTGGCGCGACGCCCAAGGCAACGACAACCACTGGAAGGGCCGCGTCTGCAAGGTCTACACGAAGATCGGCACGGAATGGAAGCTGATCATGCACACCGGGGTGCTGGACTACTCATAGGCAGGGAGCGAGGCGGAAGGGAATTTCCACCAGGACTTCAACCTCGACGGGTTGGCCTTTCTTGCGCGCCGGCTCGAACACCGACTGCGCGAAGGCCCGGACGGCTCTCTTGTCCACCCGCGGCTCGACACCCTCCAGCAGCGTGGCGTCTTCAACCACGCCGTCGGCGCGAATCACTCCATAGAGGACCACCGTGCCGTCAACCCGCTCCCGGTAGGCATCGGAGGGGTAGCAGGGGTCAACTTTCTTTACGACGCGCGGCGGCACCAGGTCGGGATTCTTCCCCGGATTGTTGGCGCTGATCCCGACCTTGGCCACGTGCCCGGGATTGTTGCGGTCGCGCTCGGCGTAGCGGAGCATCCAGGTGGACGACTGGCTGGTCAGTGCGGAAATGAAAGCATAGGTGGTGTCTACACGCCGCCGGGCCTGGGAGCCAGCCCGCACCGCTTCCAGCAGATCCTTAGCGCGCTGCTGGGGTGATCTGCTCTCCGGCGCCGGCTCAGCTTTGGCCTTCTCTTGCCTCCCCGCTTGAGCGGCGCTTGACTGGGACGCAGCCGGCGCGGGCACGGCGGGCGCTGGAGATGCGGGTGGAGACACGGCAGGGCCTCCGGGGCGCTCCACTCCAACAATCACCGGTCCCGGGGTCACTGGCCCGCCCGGTGTGACCATGATGTCCGGCGCTGTAAAACCACCCACACCGCCACCCTCGCCGCCCGGACCACCGCCGCTGCCGCCACTGGCACCGGGCACGCCGCCGGGCACGCCGCCCGGACTGCCGCGGCCTCCAACGGGGCCGGCGGTGAAGCGCGCCCGCAGGTTCGTGTCCGGCAATTGCAACACCGGCCCGGGGGCGGCGGGGTTCGCACTGAGCGCAATCAGCCCCGGTGTCGCCAAGTCGCCGCTGCGCGGTACACCCAGCGGCGCATTCACCTCAGGAGCGGTTCCTGCGCTGCTTGCTCCTCCGGATGAGGTCGGCAGGGTCAAGCGTGGCTGGAGATTCTCAAGCTGCGTCTTTTGCAAAGCTAGTTCCGCGCCGCTCTTTGGCCGCGGGGGCAAGCCCAAGCGTGGGGGGCCCGACAGGTCGAGCGGGGCGTCGGGAACGCGCATTCGTTTCAAGTCCACCTGCGCGGTCGGGGCAGCATCGGGCGAGGCAGGAATCACCATGTTGGGGAGTCGCACCTCAGGCGCCTGAACGCGGGTCTTTTCCAGGCCGAACTGCTGCAATAGCGTCTGCGATGGGTGGTTGGGTTGAGGCGGGTTGGAGACGATGACCTGCGGCGAGACGATGTCGGCCCCGGGCGGCGGCAGACGCTGCCCTTCCTGGCCGCCCGGGCCCGGCTTCCGCTCCGGCCGGGGTCTGGGGGAAATGGGGGGCAGAACGGGCGAGGTGCCGGTCCAGCGCACATCGAGGCGGACGGTTGTGAACGTTGGCTTGTAGGCTGGGGGGCGCGTGAGAATCTCCGGCACCGGCAAGCTTAAGAAGAGAGCGTGCAGGGCCACGGAGGCCAACAGCTCCCGCCGCCGCGACTGATTCAGCCGAACGTCGGCATCGCGAAACGCCGGTTCCGTCGCCTCTTCGGGCAGCGCCGGCAGCGGCTCACGCAGCACGCGCACTTTCTCGAAAAGATCCTTCCAGCCGCGGACCCAGGCAACTTCCAGACTGAGTTCAGAGCCAACTCCCGGCTCCCACGCCAAGGCCCCCGGGACCCGGAGGTATCTTTCCGGCATGAGCCTGGAGGTCCCGAGCGTAAGAGGCCATCGCCCCTTCCGGACCCGCCTTCGCCAGGTAGCCACGCCTGTCGCGCTCAGGGATGCCCGGCGGCGCGCCCAGAAAACCCGCAGCCGCGGAGACAGCCGGGCGCGCAGCAGCGCCAGCTTGAGCATGAAAGAATGAGGACGCCCCATCAGACCTGCCATCATAGCGCGGAACAGAAGGGCACGCCACGGGGCTTGTGGCGGTCGGGCCGTCGGTTTCCTGCTAGGCTCCCACCATTTCCAGGACGGCTCCCCCGTCGGTGCTCATCTCCTCCATTGGATGGCCCGGACGGCTGAAGGAAAGGTGGGCGCGGGCCAGGCTGTTGGTGACAACTTCAAAGGTCGACCTGCAGTCGGTCGTCAGATACGGCAAGCGGTGCGCGGAGGGGCCGGAACCGTCAATGACAGCCAGGAGCGAAGCGCCGCCCCGGGCACCCGAGCACTGGAATTCCCAGCGCACGGCTTCGCGGTCGCGCTGAATCTCTTCCAGCTTTCTGAAAACGTAGAGCGCACCACGGTGCCAGAGCAGCGCTCGGCGGACGCGGAGGCCGAAGGGAATCTCATACTCCAAGGCTTCGAAGGTGCTGATGCCACCCCGCAGAGAATCTAGCAACAGACAGTGGGTCCAATTCCAGAAATGCCGGTGGCGAAAACCGCAGTTGTGCCCCTGCAACCCGTAGCCGAGCGGTTCGCCCTCAAAAGCGCGGCCGTCGAGGCTGACGCGGCCGGAGAAAACAGCGTCGGAGTGCGGCGTGCGCGAAAAGCCAATCCAGCCCACGTTCGTCACGGTGGCTCCGAAGGTGGAGTGGTAGCGCAGGTCCCAACTGACCTCGTGCCCGTCGACCTCCAGCCGACCGGCACAGGAATCTTCCTCTATGCGATTGTCGTGAACCTTCAAGTGGAAGGGGCTCGCGCCAGCCGGACTGAGCGAAAGCCCATCCTGCGAGAAGCCCTGAATGAAGCTCTGCGGCCGCTCCTGCTGGGGAAACCACGTAGCCCAGACCTGCACCGGCTGACCGCGCGGGTCGCCCGGGCAGCCGCCGCCACCCGCTCGGCCCGGGTTCATCAGCAGATAGCGGAACCACCAGGCCCCGCTCCCGTCCGCTAGTAGGAAGTGGAGGAACCACACCTCATAGCGGCGCCGCATCGACGCCCGGGAATAGACCGCGCTCAGTGACTGTCTGTTCATGGACGTTGCCGCGACGTAGTCTATCAGCCTTCGCGCGCGACCGAGCCCAGGCTCCTCGCTTGAGAGAAAAGGCTGGCTGGCATATGATTCCCCGCGCAGGCGAAATCACCACGCGGATCTGCGGACTCTATGTACACACGACTCGTCGGCCGGGGCAGCGCCTGGTTACTCACGCGCATTGTAGGCGGGTTGGCAGCCACGGGTATCCACCCCAACATGCTCACTCTGCTGGGGCTGGTGGTGAACTCGGGGGCGGCGGTGTTGTTCGCCGGCGGGAGATTTCGCTGGGCCGCCGCGGTGATTTTCCTGGCCGGCTTTCTCGACATCGCCGACGGACAGGTGGCGCGCCGCCAAGGACGCGTCAGCGCCTTCGGCGGCTTTTTTGACTCCACCGTCGACCGCTACTCCGACATGGTGCTCTACCTCGGCCTGCTGATCTACTACGCCCAGATCGGCCGTTTCTTCTACGTCGTGCTGGCCACGGTGGCGATGGTGAGTTCGTTCATGGTCAGCTACTCGCGCGCGCGCGCGGAATCGCTGATCCCCACCTGCAAGGTAGGCTTCATGGAGCGGCCGGAGCGGGTGGTGCTGCTCATCATCGGGAGCCTGTTCAACCGCATGGCGCCGGTGCTCTGGGTCATTGCGGTGCTTTCCACCCTCACGGTGATCCACCGCATTGCCTACACCTGGAAGGAAGCGGAAGCGGGCCGCACCCTGCCGGGCCTGCGCCCGCACGCCTAATTGGTTCCTTGCCTACCCTGCCCCGTGGCTCAGCCCTTGGTCTGCTTCTCCAGGGCTTCGTGAACAGGCTGGGACACGGTGCGGTGCACGCGTTCCCGCAAGGCTTCCACGTCAGGCTTGCTCAGTCCCTTGGTTTCGATGGTGTCGTGCAGGTAGACCACGATTTTCGAAGGATAGAGCATCCAGCTCCCCTTGCGGTTGAACTGGTAGGAGCCCACGATACTCATGGGCACGAGGGGACAGCCCAGCGTCGGCAGCATCCGGAAGATACCCTTCTGGAACGGCCCTACGCCGCCATCGCGCGTCCGCCCCCCTTCGGGAAAAACAATGACGCTGACACCATCGTCCAGGGCTGTCTTGGTGCGCTTTAGTAGTTCTTTGTAGGCCGCCGGGCCGGTGCTGCTGGGGATCGGGATGTTGCCGAAGCGCTTCATCATCCAGCCGTAGGCCGGAACCCGGAAATGCGACTCCAGTTCCCAGCCGCGCACGAACTGGGGAATGGCAGAGTAAATGACGAAAGCGTCAAAGAGGTTAACGTGATTGCAGATGAAGATGCTGGTGCGGTTGGGATCAAAGCCCCGCGCGCGCCGCACCTCAAATCCCACGCCGGCGACGCGTAGGATGTTGCGAAAAAAGACGCGCTGCGGCCGGTCGTTCTTGCGCGGGTCGGCAAAAATCCCCAAGAGGACCAGCGCAGTACAGACCGGAAAGAAATGCAGCCCGCTGAGGACCCACAGGAGCAGGCAGCGGATGGTCAGGTAGAGTTTCCTCATACCACCACAGTCAGGGCGGCGGGCAGCACCTCCAAGGTCTCGCAGTGCAGCATGAGAACCTCGCCGTCCACCATCACGTCCACGGGCTGATCGAGGTGGAAATCAATGCGCCGAGCGGCTCGCCGCTCCGCCAGCGGGTGCGCGAGGTGCGTGCCATCATAGAGGCGGTGCAGATTGGCCAGCAGTCCCAGCCGCCCGATGGGTCCCCAGCGGACGTACTCCACCAAGCCGTCGCCGGTGTCGGCTCGGGGCGCGATCTTCATCCTGCCGCCGGTGAACTTGCTGTTGTTGAAGCTGAGGAAAAGGCAGGGGCGGCGGTCGACCTCAGGAGCCTCGTCGACGCGCAAGGGAAAAGGTCGCCGGCGCAGGCGCACCAAGCAGGTCAGGACTCCGAGCAGATAGCCCAGGGGCCCAAATGGTTTGAACCGCCGGTTGGTGACCACGGCCACGTCGGCGGCGAAACCCACGCTCAGTAGGTTGATGTAGTGGATGACCCCTTCTCGGTGGGTCAGCCGAATGACGTCGCAGGGGCGCTCGCGCTTGGCTAGTATTGCCTCGAGGGAGTAGTCAGCGCCGCGGTCGGTAAAGTCGCGCAGAAAAGAGTTGCCCGTGCCTAGAGGAAGAAAACCCAGCAGGGGACGCTCGCCCGAATCGGGCGAGCCGTCGGCCGCCTCGGGAAACAGCCCGTTGACGATCTCGTAGGCGGTGCCGTCACCGCCTACGGCGAGAAACCGGCGCACGCCATCGCGGTAGGCCTCCCAGGCCAGGTCGGTCGCCTGCCCCGGGTAGTGGGTTTCCACGACCTCCAACTCGATTCCCGCGGCGCGTAACTTTTCCAACACAGGCCCAGCCAACTGGCCGCAGCGGCCACCGCCCGCCGCAGGGTTCACCACCGCTAGGAAAGCGTTACTCACAGCCCGACCACCGCCGTGGCGGGCTCGAGGCGCTGCCGCACCTCTTCCGCCAGAATGGTGCGCTTGGTCTTGAGCGAGGCGGTGCGTGGGAAGTCCTGGTCCCACAGTACGTAGCCGCTGATGCGCTTGAAGCCCGGCAGGCGCCGGTTGCGGGCTACCAGCTCGCGCCGAAGCGCTTCGTTGAACTCCTGCCCCGTCTCCAATCGCAGCAGGATAACCAACTGCTCGTCGGTCAGGCTGCGCCGAGGCCAGAGGTAGTTGGCGGCAAAGACGCAGTATTCCTTGACGGGGACGCCTTCGAACACATTCTCGATGTCCTCGGGATAGATGTTCTTCCCTCCGGCGGTGACGATCATGTTCTTCTTGCGGCCGAAGAGTTGCAGGTGGTCGGTGGAATCCAGCCGGCCCAGATCGCCGGTGCGCAGCCAGCCGTCCATGATAGTCTCTGCGGTCAGTTCGGGATCGTCGAGGTAGTGGGACATCACTGTCTTGCTGCGCACCACCACCTCCCCGATGCCCTCGGCGTCGGGGTCGAGGATCTTCACTTCCATCCCCGGCAGCGGCTTGCCCACCGTATCGGGACGGAAGGGATTGAAGTCATTCAGGGTGATAGCGGTGCCGGCCTCGGTGAGTCCGTAGCCGTTGCCCACCAGGATGCCGAGGTCGTAGAAGAACTGCAAAGTCGCAGGCTCGGCAAAAGCGCCGCCGACAAAGATGGCCCGCAACTCGCCCCCAAACGCCTGATGCACCTGCGGGAGCAGAAAGCGGCTCAATCTGAGGCTGGGACGCCGGCGCGTAAGCAGACGATTGAGCGCGACCAGTAAGTTGAAGACGAACCTCTTGAACGGCGGCAGGGCGGCAAACCGCTCCCGGAGCCCTCGCTCCAGGTTCTTCAGCACCAGCGGCACCAGGCTCACGTAGGTGATCTTGTAGCGGGGAAAAGCCTCGCGGACGTATTCCGGTCGCAGGGTGCGGAGATGCACAACCGCAGCTCCACAGGTGAAGGGCCCGATGAAACCCACCATAAAGTCGATGGCGTGGTTGGTAGGGAGAATGCTCAGGTAGCGCACCCCGGGCCAGAAGGGATAGAGCGAGGTGAGTGCCATGCACTGCTCGAGATAGTTCTCATGGGTAAGCACGCAACCCTTGGGTCGCCCGCCCGTGCCTGAGGAGTAGACAATGCAGGCCATGTCCTTGAGTTCGCGGGGCACAAATGTCAGCTCTCCGCTGCCCTTGAATTCCTCCCAGCGCTCAGCGCCGGCCAGGTCGGCGTTGGCGGGCGCTTCGGTGACCAGCACTGTCTCCACGCTCGTCCCCTCCACCCCGCCGGCGGCCACCAGGTCGCGCCAGAGGTAGTACTCAACGATGAGCAGACGTGCCTTCGAGTGCGCCAGCAGTTGCTGGTGCTCGCGGGCGGTGAGTTTGTAGTCGAGCGGGACCAGGACACCGCCGCGGTAGAAGAGCGCGTAGGCAGAAATGAGCCACTTCGACTGGTTGGTCATCAGGATGGCCGCCCGGTCGCCGGCGCCGAACCCGCGCACCTCCAGCGCGCGGGCCAGGGGCAGGGCGGCGTGCTTGAACTGGCGGTAGGTCAGGCGGTGGTTTTCCCGCTCGCGGTCGGCCTCGATGAGACAGATCTCGTCCGGCCAGCGCTCCAAGGCCTCGCGCAGCGCCGCCCCCAAGGAGGAGTACTGACTCAGGTCAAGCATGAATCAGCCACAGAGACACCGAGACACAGAGAATAACAGGGACTTAGAGAATGAGCCTCTTGACCCCGTCTTTCAGTAAGCGCGAGTTGACGTTGATCAACAATCCAACCTTCTTTCCTGTGATTCTCAGGTAAGTGAGAACCTGGGCATCAAACACCGGGTCCAAGCGCTCTACGCTCTTGATCTCCACCACAACCTCACTCTCCACAACCAAATCCAGTCAGTACTCACCTATGGTTCTGCCTTTGTAGAGGACAGGAAAAGTAGACTGACGCTGAAACCGGAGCCCTGACTGCTGGAGCTCAATGCCCATGGCTGCCTCATACGTAGCTTCCAACAGCCCCGGGCCCAGCTCCCGATGCACCTCGATGGCGCAGCCTGTGATTGTTTCGGTCAGTTGATTCAGAATCTTCAAACTCTGCGTCTCTGTGCCTCTGTGGCTACAGTCGGGCTTGGATGCGTTCCGCCAGGGTGCGGAAGTCGCTGACCCCCTGCATTTCGTAGTCGGGCAGCTCGATGCTGAAGTGATGTTCCAGGCGGGTCAGTAACTCCAGGGCCTGCATGCTGTCGATGCCCAGCTTCTGGAAGAAGTCGGTATCGG
>DATEUS010000334.1:0-2708 GCA_035282985.1 Candidatus Acidiferrales bacterium | reverse complement strand
GGCGGCACGCCGTACTGCCAGCGCTTGTCGTCGCGCAGCCGCTCGCCGCCCCAGTCGGAGATGTTGAAGGGCGGGTTGGCGAGGATGTAATCGGCCTTGAGGTCGGGATGGCGGTCGTTGTGAAAGCTGTCGCCGTGCTCGATCCGGCCCTCGATGCCGCGAATGGCGAGGTTCATCTTGGCGAGCCGCCAGGTGGTGTAGTTCGATTCCTGGCCGTAGATCGAGATATCGGCGCGGACTTTGCTGCCGTTGCCGTTGCCGCTCGCGTGCGCGCGGATGAACTCGACCGACTGCACGAACATCCCCGACGAACCGCAGCAGGGGTCGTACACGCGGCCCTTGTACGGTTCGAGCGTCTCGACGAGGAGCTTGACCACGCAGCGCGGCGTGTAGAACTCGCCGCCCTTCTTGCCCTCGGCGCTGGCAAACTGCGAAAGGAAGTACTCGTACACGCGGCCGAGCACGTCCTTCGAGCGGCTGTCGGCATCGCCGACGCGGATGTTGCTGACAAGATCGACCAACTGGCCCAGCCGTTCCTTGTCGAGCGAGGCCCGGGCGTAGTCGCGGGGTAACACCCCCTTCAGCGACGGGTTATCGCGCTCGATGCCGGCCATGGCGGCATCGACTAGCTCGACTTCCGCAGGTTTAGGGTCAGGAACGGGCATCTGAGGGCGGGGCCACAGGTTCACGCATGTCACAATAGGGCATTTTGGCCTGAAACTGTAGCGGAAAACTGACCACCTCTGTGATCAGCGGAGCACGGTCTTGGGCTCAGGGTTGCGGGGCTTCTTGACAAGCTGACAGGTGGCCGTTACCGTAGCGCCAATATGTACGCCTACATCGCCCGGGTTAGAAGCAAGGGCCGGCTCTACGAGTACCTGCAGGTCTGCGAGACCGTGCGTCGCAACGGTAAGCCCACGCGGCGGACCTTGGGGAGCCTGGGGCGGCTGGACCAGCTGGATCCGGGCAAGGTCGATGGCCTGATCCGGGGTCTGCGGCGCTTTGCGTGGCGGGAAGGTGAAGCGTGGGTGCGGCCGGCCGAGGCGCCGATCGTGGCCACGCGGGTGCTGGGGCCGGTGCTGGTTGGGCGGAAGCTGTGGGAGGAGCTGGGCGTTGCCGGTCTTGTGGCGCAGGGGCAGAAGGGGTTTGCGGTGGAGGAGGCGCTGTTCCGGCTTGTTCTCAACCGGCTGGTGGACCCCATGAGCAAGCTGTCTTGTGTGGAGTGGCAGGAGGGGGTGGAGTGGCCCCGGGCCGGGAAGAGCTATGGCTACGACGACTACCTGCGGGCCATGGATGTGTTGCATTCGCAGAAGGAAGAGCTGGAAGAGGCGCTTTTCCTGCGGGTGCGGGACCTGTTCTCGGTTCCCCTGCGCCTTGTCTGGTACGACCTGACGTCTTCCTACTTCGAGGGGGACGGGGTTTGCGAGCTGGCCGAGTACGGGCACTCGCGCGACCACCGCGGAGACAGGGCGCAGATCGTTATGGGGCTGGCGATTACGCAGGAGGGGTTTCCCATCGCCCATGATGTGTTCCCCGGCTCCACCGGCGATGTGGGGACGGTTGCGGGGATGGCCCAGAAGCTCAAGGAGCGGTTCGGGCTGCAAAACGTGGTGCTGGTGGGTGACCGGGGGCTTTTGTCCGGGGAGAACGCGCACACGTTGGACGGCCTTGGGATGGGATACGTGCTGGCGCTTAGGACCAGGCAGCACAGTCAGGTGACAGACGTTGTAGAAGAGGCCATCGCCAAGGGTCTTGAGCGGCCATCGGACCCGGATGCCGAGTGGACGGTTGCCGAGGTTGAGCCGAGAGAGGGTATGCGGCACGTGGTAGTGTACAGCGCGTTTCGGGCCATCCACGACCGGGTGGTGCGCAGGGAGCGGCTGCGCAGAACAAGGGACGAGCTGCGAAGGCTTGCTGGCCGGGTTGCTTCGGGGCGCCTGAAGTCAGAGCGCAAAGTGGCGGAGCGGGCGACCAGGATCCTGTCGGGGCACAAGGCTGGCAGGTACTTCGAGTGGGAGCTCAGGGATGGGGCCTTTGGGTTCTGGCTCGACTCCGAGTTCTACCGCCGGCAGCGGAAGCTGGACGGGGTCTACGTGCTGGTCTCAAACGACGACGAGCTCAGCGTCCATGAGATCGTCTCCGCCTACCGGCAGCTGCATGAGGTGGAGGATGCGTTTCGGGTTCTGAAGTCCTTGGTGAAGCTGCGGCCCATCTACCACTGGACGAAGAGAAGAGTTGAGGCCCACGTCTTCATCTGCGTCCTGGGTTACCTCTTGGCCAAAGTGATGGAGCAGAGATTGAAGAAGGCGGGGCTGCCGATGACGGCGGCCAGGGCGCTTCGCCATCTCGAGGACGTACGGGCCGTGGACCAGGAGTGGGGCGACTTGCTTCTTACCCACATGACGCGGCCGAGCCCGCAAGCGCAGGCCATACTGCGCGCCTTCAACTTGCCCGCCGAAGCCACCATCCTGAAGAACGGGTCGCTCGCCACCGGTTAAAGCCGGCAACCCGCCTCCGACCGTCAACCTACGCCATGTGCTGACAAAAACGGCCCCTCTACAGGTTTAGGGTGCGGAAGTCGAGCTAGGGTGGGGTTGGGGTTGCCCCGGTTTGGCGGACACATTCACTATGCCGCTTCCGTGGTGCTGACGTCGAGTCTTCTCCGTCTCGTTTCGCATTCGCCGCGGCTGGGCGCCTGGTGGAGCGCG
>DATEUS010000333.1:0-2462 GCA_035282985.1 Candidatus Acidiferrales bacterium | reverse complement strand
AGAGCGGGCTCGGCTTCCGCTGGACGCTCGGCCATCCGCTCAACCGCGAGCTGGGGATGTCGCTCGTGCCCCTGGGCGTGGCCCTGCTGCCGTTCACGGTGTTGCCGGTGGTGGACGTCTTCTGGGCGTCGGGCCTGCCGCACGGGAGCGTGTCGGCGCTCGGTTACGCCAGCCGCATCGGGATTGCGCTCACCACCCTGCTCGTGCAGGGCATCGCCGTGGTGCTGTTCCCCGCCCTCGCCGACGACGGGGCCGCGGGCAAGCGGGAAGAATTACGCGCCAAGCTCGTGGCAGCGCTCCAGACCATCCTGCTGCTCATCCTTCCTGTGGCAGCGCTGACGGCGGCGCTGCGCGTGCCGCTGCTCGGGCTGCTGTTCGAGCGCGGGAGCTTCGACCGAGGCGACACCCTGGCGGTGGCGCGCGTGCTGCCCTGGTACCTGGTGGGGATGCTGGGGATGGCCCCGATGAACGTCGTCAGCCGGGGCTTCTTCGCCTTGCGCGACTACCGCACCCCGGCCTGGCTGGGCCTGGGCTCGCTCGGCGCTTACGCCGCTCTCTGCGCGCTGCTGGTGCCGAATTTCTCTTACGCGGGCATCGCCATGGCCTATGCGGCGGTGTGGCCGGCGACCTTCCTGGTGCAGACCCGCTTTCTCGGGAAAGCCATCGGGCCGCTGCTCGACGGGGAAATGTTCCGGCTCCTGCTCCAGGTGGGGACGAGCGCGCTCCTGGGGGCGCTCCTGGCGGAGAGCCTGGTCGGGCAGTTGCAGCCGCGGCTGGGAGTGGTCACCGGACTTTTCCTTTCCGGCCTGGCCGGCCTGGCGGTGTGTGTCGGGCTGGCCTACTTCGTTTTCAAAGTGCCCCACCTGCGGATGCTGGTGGCGGGAATAGGAGTTGGGAAACGATGAGGGGAACATACACAACCCTGGCAACACAGCCGCACTGGCAGCGCTGGCTGACCCGGCTGAAGGATCGGAACACCTGCGAGGAGGACACGAACGGCCGCGACGTCATCAATCGTTGGCTGGCGACTCGCTGCCCGAAGGGGGCAAAGGTCTTGGACGCGGGGTGTGGCGAAGGGCCGGATCTTCTGTCGCTGGCCGAGAGCTGCCCTCAAGCACATCTGCAGCTGTACGGCATCGACATCATTCCCGCCCACGTGGAGGCCTGTCGCCGCCGCGGGATCACCGCCGCCGCCGCCAACTTGGAACACGACAGCATTCCCTTCGAGGAAGAGTTCGATGTCGTGGTGGCGAACCAAGTCTTCGAGCACCTGAAAAACTGGGTGTGGGCGGTGATGCAAATCGGCCTTCGGTTGAGGCCGGGCGGACTGCTGGTGGTGGGGGTGCCCAACCTGGCGTCGCTGCACAATCGGGTCTTGCTGCTCCTGGGCCAGCAGCCGTCCTGCATTCGCACGCACGGCATGCACGTGCGCGGGTTTACGGTGCCGGGCTTGCGGGCGGTGTTGGAGCACGAAGGGGTTTTTCGGGTGGAAGAGGTGGCGGGGCAGCCTTTCTATCCCTTTTCCCGGCGCGTCTCGCGGGTGTTGTGTCGTCTGTTTCCGGAAGCCGCCGCCTCGATCTTTTTGCTCTGCCGCAAGACGGGCGATGCCGAACGGCTGGCTTCGATTGAGTCGGTGATGCGGCAGGAGGAGTTTCGCCTGGCGTGAAAAAGCATCTGGCAAGGTGGCCGATGCTTCGCGTCCAAGGGCCCCACTGCGGGCGCTGGTGGCGGGAGTCGTAAGGAAATGAGAGACGCTCGGATAGTGGTTCCCCTGCTGGCCGCCGGCGGCTTGGCGGCGGTGGCCGGAGGAGCGATTGTGGTCGGCAGCCGGGCGCTGGATTCGGCGGTGAATTGGGCGCTGGCGCTGGCGGTGGTGGCGGCCGGGCTGCTGCCGCTCGCCCGCGATTGGCAACGGGGGAAGTTCGATCTCTTCAATCTGCGCAACGTCTTCTTGGGCTACTACGTGCTGCAGTTCGGCGTCTGGGCGCTGTGGATTCTGGCGACGGGCGACACCAAGTTCTTCGCCAACCTCGACCGCTGGCAGATGCCGCTGCAACGGGCGCTGCTCTGCGCCCTGCTGGGGGTGGTGGCTTTCCACCTGGGCTACTCGCGCCGCCTCGGAGAGAAGCTGGCCGCCTACTTGCCGCACTTCCGCGGCCAGTGGCGTGCGCCGCGGCTCTGGCTGCTGACGTTGGTCCTGGTGCCCCTGGCCTTGTGGTCGTTCCACGTGATCGTCGTGGGGGCGGGCAGCCTGGGCGATTTCGTGGCGGAGCTGGCCGCCAACCGCACTCACGGCATCCGCGAGAAAGGCTACTACCTCCTGCTGGCCTGGTTCGGGCCTACGGTGCTGTTGCTGGCCACCTATGCGTGGGCGCTGGAGACTCGCACGAAGAAGCACTACGCCCTGGCCGGCGGCTTGGCGCTGCTGGTGGGCGGGATCGGCTTCCTGCTCGGCCAGCGGG
>DATEUS010000332.1:0-3424 GCA_035282985.1 Candidatus Acidiferrales bacterium | reverse complement strand
CCAACAGGCTGGCGTTGCCCGCCTTTCGGGAAGGAGAAACCTCTCGCTAGCTGTGTTGACGACGCCGGCAAGCGCCGGCAGCTTTATCCCGCGAAACCTGACGGATTGGGCGGGTGAGTCCAAGAGCCGTGGACTCAACTCAGGCAGGGCACAAGGAATGCGTGCCTTCGTAGACCCCGAGGCCTTTCTCTGACCCGTGGCCACGTTCGCCTCTCTGCAATCCGTCGAGCCCGCCTGGGTTCGACCGAGAAGGGAACACCTGCGCGCTGGCTCGTAGGGCCCCAGCAAAAAAATGGAAGAAATATATGCGCCCGGTTCTCTCTCCTGTGCCCCCTTGGAGGCGACTCATACTACACCGCCACTGCCGATGTCAACGACAAAGCGAACCCCGCTCGAACTCCGCGGCGCCCGCCTCGGTTAATCGCCCTTGACGCCGCCCAGACTAGTTCCCGAATTGCCACCTAGCAATGGACAGCAGGTGAGTTTCAGGTGAGATTTCAGTTAGCCGCTAACCGCTTGAACGCTCAGTACATCCGGCGCTACTTGAGCCTTAGCCCGAGACGTCGTAGGCGCCCCACACAGCCCGAGTTGCCTCTGAGTCGCTGTGGGTTCCCGGCGGCTACTGGGAGCGTTCGGGCGCTTGCGGCGGGACCGGCGGATGGCCGGGAGGCATCGGACCCTCGCTGGCTTCCGGGCGCTTGCGCTGCACCACCCAGTTCCCTTCCTCCCGCGCCAGCTTGTAGCTGATCGGCATCTCCCCCTCACCGCTCTTGGTTCGGAAAACCACTTCCGCTTCGGCGGTGTCGCCCTGGACACTGATCTTCTTGAACTCAATCTCCATGTTGTCCAGAGCCAGATCGGAGCGCCCGGCCAGATAGGCCTTGACCGCCGCTTCAATCGCGGCTTCCTGCCCCTCGCCTTGCGACTGCGCCGGCTTTGCCGACTCCTTGCCGCAACCGACAACAGCCAGGGCGGCCAGAACCAGGATAAGCAGCTTTGTTCTCACGCCGCCACGCTATCCCAAACCCCGCCCAAAGTCAAAAAGGTACGGCCGCCGGCAAGGAGAGGCGAGGAGAGACCCCATGGAGGTCGTCGCGTTGACGTCCGCGCCGGTGGCAGCCTAAGATGAAAATTCCTTGCATTGATTGGCAGAACAACCGCGGATTGCACACCACGATGCTCACAGTAAGCTGTATGACGGATCGAAGGAGCCGCTGCCGGGGCTACCTCCTCGGGCTGGTCCTGGCGCTCGGCTGCATTGTTGCTTTCGCTGCGCCCGTAACCCCCGGCCAAGCCGACCCGGAGCGATACCTCGAGCACGTGAAAGCTCTGACCTCCCCTGAAATGGGAGGCCGCGGGGCAGGCACGGCCGGCCTGGAGCGGGCGGCGGATTACATTGTGCAGCAATTTCAGAGCCTGGGGCTCGAACCGGGCGCTGGAGGCGGCTCCTACCTGCAACCGTTCACTGTTACCACCGGGGCGCACCTGAAGGCGGAAAACCACCTCCGCGTTCGCAACGGTGAAAGCGAAGAAAGCTTGCAAGTCGAGGAAGACTATATGCCCATGAGTTTTTCCTCCGTCGGCTCGGTCAGCGGCCCGGTGGCTTTCGCCGGCTACGGCGTCTCCGCCGACGAGTTTAACTACGACGACTACGCTCACTTCGATGTGAAGGACAAGATCGTCGTCGTGCTGCGCTACGAGCTTGATACCTTCACCGAGAAAAAAGAGGGCGAGCCCCGCCGCTACAGCCACCATTCCCGGCTGATCACCAAGGCCCTCAACGCTCGCGAGCGCGGGGCCAAGGCCGTCATCCTGGTGAACGGGAAACTTGAGCCGGGAGAGGAAGACCAGTTGCTTCGCTTCGGCAGCGTCGCCGGTCCGGAGGACGCCGGCATTCTAATGGTGCAAGTAAAAAATGCGGTGGCGGAGAAATGGTTTCAGGCGGTGGGGAAATCATTGCCCGCCCTGCAAGAGGAAATCGAGAGCAAACGCCAGCCCCAATCCATCGCCTTGCCGGACTCCCTGACGCTTTCCCTCCAGGTCGATATTGAGCGCACCCACGCCACCGTGCACAACGTCCTCGGCTACCTGCCCGGAAAGACCGACGAATACATCGTCATCGGAGCCCACTATGACCACCTCGGCCTCGGCAACGAAAGCTCCCTGGCGCCCTCGCTCATCGGCGCCGTGCATCCAGGCGCTGACGACAACGCCTCGGGCACGGCCGGTGTGCTCGAGCTGGCGCGCCTGTTCGCCGGCCGCCGCGACACCCTGGAGCGTGGTGTCCTCTTTGCCGCTTTTGCCGGAGAAGAGATCGGCCTGCTCGGTTCTTCTCACTGGGTGAATCAGCCCACTCGGCCCCTGGAAAATGCCGTTGCCATGCTCAATATGGACATGATCGGCCGCATCCAAGGGTCCAAGGTGTACGTGGGAGGCGCAGGAACTGGCTCGACGTTTGACTCCCTGCTCGAGCGCGCGCGCAAGAACAATGAGTTCGAGATCGAATCCTCCTCTGGGGGCTATAGCGCCAGCGATAACACCTCTTTCCTGACCAAGAAAGTCCCCGCCCTGTTCTTCTTCTCCGGGCTGCATGCCGATTACCACAAGCCTTCCGATACGTGGGAGAAGATCAACGCCGAGCCAGCCGCGCGATTACTGGACTTGGTCGCCGACGTGGGAACAAGCCTGGTGGCGGCGGAGAAGCGGCCGGAGTTCGTTCGCGTCGAATCGGACACCAGCGGAGCACCGGTGGTGCGCGGCGGAGGCTACGGCCCCTACTTCGGCTCCGTCCCCGACTTCGGCGAGAGCGAGAACGGCGTCAAGTTCGCCGACATCCGCCCCGGCTCCCCCGCCGACAAAGCCGGCCTCCGGGCGGGCGACATCCTGATCCAATTCGGCGACATGCCCATCAAGAACCTCTACGACTTCACCTTTGCCCTGCGGAAGAGCAAAGTGGGCGACGTGGTCGAAGTGAAGTGTTTGCGCGACGGAGAAGTGATTACCGCCCGCGTGACCTTGGAACAACGCCGGTGAATGCCGCCCGCCTGCTGATTCTCCTGAGCCTGGCCGGCGCGCTGCTCACCGCCCAGGAGCGGCCCTCACTGGCTCTGCCCGAGGAGACTCACCTGCGCAACGTCCGCCAGCTCACCTTGGGCGGCGAGAACGCCGAAGCCTACTTCTCCGCCGACGACCGCCTTCTCATTCTTCAATCCTCCGGCGAAGGCGTCCCCTGCGACCAGATCTACATCCTGCCCTTTGAGCCCGGTCCCGACGGACAGCCAACGGAAAAACGCCTCGTCAGCACCGGCAAGGGCAAGACAACCTGTGCCTACTTTTTTCCTTCGGGCGAACGCATCCTCTACTCCTCCACCCACCTGGCTGACCCGGACTGCCCGCCGCCTCCGGACTACTCCCGCGGCTACGT
>DATEUS010000331.1:0-7019 GCA_035282985.1 Candidatus Acidiferrales bacterium | reverse complement strand
TATCGGGACAAAGGAGAGTTGAAAAAACCATGGCGCTGCAACTGACTGAGACCGCGATCAACAAGGTCAAGGAAGTGCTCGGGCAGCAGAACCCCAAGCCGGCCGGGCTGCGCATCGGCGTGATGGGGGGCGGGTGTTCTGGCTTTTCTTACCAGATGGTGTTTGAGAGCGAGGGCACGCCGATGGACAAGGTGATGGAGTTCGACGGTCTCAAGGTCTTCGTCGACCAGACCAGCCTAATGTACCTGGACGGCACCGAGGTGGACTACATCGAAAGTCTGGAAGGAGCGGGGTTCAAGTTCAACAACCCCAACGTCAAGACCACCTGCGGCTGCGGGAGTTCCTTCAGCGTTTAGGCGTCAGCACAACCGAGTTCGCAGTCAAGAGCTTTTGAAGCTGTGGGCTTCAAAAGCTCTTTTTGTTTTGGCCGGGGAGGGAAGAGGCGGAGCAGGGAAGTGACGACGAACGACACGCCCGATTGGGAGGCGCGCTACCAGCAGCCCGGCTACTGGTGCGGCGAAGAGCCGGTGGATTTCCTTCGCGAGCACCTGGAAGAGTTACCGCGCGGCGCCGCGCTCGACCTCGCCATGGGCGAGGGACGCAATGCGGTCTTCCTGGCCCAGCACGGCTTTGACGTCACCGGAATCGAGAAATCGCCCACGGCCATCGCCAAGGCCCGGGAGCGCGCAGCCAAGGCGGGAGTCCAACTGAAAGCCATCCAGGCTGACCTCGAAAACTACCAACTCCCAGCGGCGGAGTTCGACGTTGTGCTCTGTTTCCATTATCTCCAGCGCAGCTTGTTCGCGCCGACGGTGGCGGCGCTCAAGCCCGGCGGCGCGCTCGTCGTGCAGACCTACACGATGGAGCAGCTTCAATTCCCGCGCGGCCCGCGCCGGCGAGAACACCTGCTGGAACCCAACGAGCTCTTTCGCGCCTTCCGACGTCTGCGGGTGGCCTACTACCGCGAGGTCACGCGCGACGAACGGGCGATTGCCAGCCTGCTGGCCTACAAGCTCTAACGGGATGCTGAGAAGCTCCCCACACTTGTCATTCCGAAGGTCGGCGGTCCTAGCCGACCCGAGGAATCTGCTTTTCTTTCTGCCGATGGGCCTGCTCGAACAGTTCTCGCGCGCGTTCCCGGGCCAACTCTTCCGCCATCGGGGCAATCATCAGACAGCGGCTAAGGCGGGGCAAGCCGGACCCAGGTAGGCAAGCGGGGGAAAGGCTGGACGCGAAGGGGTTGGGCGTGCTATTTGCTACGGAGAGAAAGGAAGCCACACACAGATGAAAATTGCCCTGGCGCAGATCAACCCCACCGTGGGGGACTTCGCTGGCAACAGCGAGAAGATCCGCCGGCGAGCCGAAGAGGCTCGGCAGCACGGGGCCGACCTGGCCGTGTTCACCGAGCTGTGCCTGTGCGGCTACCCGCCGCGTGACTTGGTGGAGCAGCCCAGCTTCCTTCAGCACAACCGCACGGCCCTGGAGGCCCTGGCACAGTCGCTGCCGCCCATTCCCACCATCGTGGGGTTTGCCGGGCGCTCGCCGGCTGAGACGGGCAAGCTGGCCACCAACAGCGCCGCGCTGCTGGCCAGGAGTAAGGTGCAATTTGAACAGGCCAAGATGCTCCTGCCCACGTACGACGTTTTCGACGAAGCGCGCTGCTTCGCGCCCGCAGCGGTGCAGCAGGCCTTCGCCTTCGGCGACACCCAGATTGCGCTCACCATCTGCGAAGACTGCTGGAACGACAAGCTCTTCTGGGAAACCCGACTCTACGAGCGCGACCCGGTGGAGGAACTGGTCGGACAGGGCAGCAATTTGATCATCAACATCTCCGCCTCGCCCTTCAGCGCCGGCAAGCGCCGGCTACGGTTGCAGATGGTGCAGGCGCTGGCCCGGCGGCACCGGGTGCCGGTCGTGCTGGTCAACCAGGTAGGCGGCAACGACAGCCTGATTTTCGACGGCTCCAGCGTCGCCGTGGACCCCGCCGGCAACGTCTGTGCCCAGGCCGAATCCTTCGCCGAAGACCTGGTCTTCTTTGACACTGAGACCGGTGCGGGCGACATTCACCTGCAGCCCAACGACGGCATCGAGGAAATCTACCAGGCCCTGCTTTTGGGGACGCGCGACTACGCCCACAAATGCGGCTTCCACAAAGTGATCGTCGGGCTCAGCGGCGGCATTGATTCCTCAGTGGTGGCGGCGCTGGCCGTAGCCGCCCTGGGCGCCCACAGCGTCATCGGCGCGGCCATGCCAGGGCCCTACTCCTCCACCGCCAGCCTCGAAGACGCGCAACGGCTCAGCGAGAACCTCGGCATTCGCCTGCTCACTCTTCCCATCAACGACGCCTTCACCTCCTACCGCGACACCCTCAAAGAGGCTTTCAAGGGCACCACACCCGATACGACGGAGGAGAATATCCAGGCTCGTATCCGAGGCAATCTGCTGATGGCGCTGGCCAACAAGTTCCACGCCATCGTGCTCAGCACCGGCAACAAGTCCGAGCTGGCCGTCGGCTACTGCACCCTCTACGGCGACCTGGCCGGCGGCCTGGCGATTATCTCCGACGTGCCCAAGATGATGGTCTACGATCTGGGCCGTTACATCAATCGGCACAAGAAAATCATCCCCGAGGCCTGCTTCACCAAGGCACCCTCGGCCGAACTCCGCCCCGGCCAGACCGACCAGGACACCTTGCCTCCCTACGACGTCCTCGACAAGATACTCACCGCCTACATCGAAGGCGGCCTCACCCCCGAAGAGATCGCCCAACAGCACAAGCTACCCCTGCCTCTCATATCCGAAGTGGTCCAACGTGTGGCCCAGAGCGAGTACAAACGCTATCAGGCACCCCCGGGGCTGAAAGTGACCTCCAAGGCCTTCGGACTGGGGCGGCGGCTCCCCATTGCTCAGCATTACCCCCAGCCAACCCCGGCCAAACCCGTCCCCGAACGCACGGACACCCACGTCCCGGCAGCAGGGAAGACCCGCTAACCGACACCGCCGCCATGTCCTGCCCCAGCCCTACGGGGCACTCTCCTGTAATTGACATAATATTAGTTATCAGCGATGAGCCAAGAGGCCACGCGCTTGCCTACAGCCCCAGTAGGCGTAACAATCGCTGTAACTGTTGTGTCGGTGTCTCGTAGAACCGAGATGAAGAGTGCTGAGGCAGACCGGATGGAGGGGGGCACACTGGATGCCGTGGTCAAGCGGGCCTGCGCGGGGGACGACGATGCCTTTGCTGAACTCTACCGGCAGTTTCGGCGACGGGTATTCGGGCTTTGCCAGCACTTTTTGGGTTTTGTGGCAGCCGAGGACGCCAGCAGCGAGGTTTTCCTGCGAGCCAAGAGGGCAATGAGCAGCTACGACAGCGCGCTCCCCTTCCAGCGGTGGGTGCTGAGCATTGCCGCCCACCACTGCGTAGACCAGTTGCGGCGTCGGCGGGTGGAGCAGAGGCTATTCGACCCAGGCGCGGTTGAGGACGCCGAGCCGGCGGGTGCGGAGCCATCGCCCTTGGGCGCCTTGCTGACGGCCGAGGAGCGGGGGGCGGTGCGCGCAGCGGTGGAGTCGCTTCCTGAGCGCCTTCGACTCCCGCTGGTTCTGCGCTACTACAGCGAACTGAGCTACGAGCAGATTGCCGCCACGCTGGGACTGAAGCGGAACCACGTGGCCACCCTGATTTTCCGTGGCAAGAAAGAGCTACGCCGCGCCTTGGCGCGGAAGGAGCCGGTACAGTGAGCTGCTTTCCCGAGTTCACCTACAGCGTCTTCGTTGACGGTGAAGCGACAGCCGAGGAAGCTCGGCAGGTAGAAGCGCATCTGGACGTGTGCCCTGCCTGCCGCTCGCTGGTCGAGAGCCTGCGCGCGGAAAACCGCTTGCTGGGCGATGTCCTGCAGGACGTTGAGGAGGCGCCGGCAGCGGCGGCCGGGCCGGTTACGCCCATCGGGCCGCGTGATGTTCTCTGGACAGGCCTGGCCGTACTGGGGACGGCGGCTGCCCTGCAAGCGGCTCTGGACTGGCTCTCGGGGGCGCAACTGCCTTCGGCCCTGAGCTGGTTGAACCCCTTCAGCGTCACCGTGCAATGGAATCTTTTTTTCACCAGTCTGTTCTATTTCATCCAGGAGGGAGCTGCCATGCTGCTCTCGAATGTGGTTACTGTCTCCGCGATGGTTTTCACCCTTCTCTTTGGGTTGGGCGGACTCTATCTGCTCCGGCGGCGGCTGTCCGCGGTCACCGTACTGGCCGCTTTGACCCTGGCGCTGGGGCTCGCTCTCCCCGCCTCGGCTTTGGAGACGCGCAAAGGCGGCAACGTGACTGTGGCCGGTGACGAGAC
The DNA here is from genome assembly GCA_035282985.1 of Candidatus Acidiferrales bacterium. GTDB lineage: Bacteria > Acidobacteriota > Terriglobia > Acidiferrales > 2-02-FULL-67-57 > DATEUS01. Next base: position 2,686 of record DATEUS010000331.1, on the reverse strand, counting down.
CATTGACGACACGCTCCTGGTCCACGCTGATACGCTCCGGATTGACGGCACCGTCACCGGCAACGTCATCGCCTTCGGCCATCGCATCGAAGTCAACGGGACCGTGGGCGGCGACCTGATCTGCTTTGCTGGCACGACCCTTGTCACCGGCACGGTGCAAGGGAACATTTTCGCCTTTGCCGAGTCAGTGGAGGTGCGGGGGCGGGTCGAGCGCAGCCTGCATGCCTTCGCCTCGATGACGCGGCTGGAACCCTCTGCCGATATCCGGGGCGACATGGTCGCCTTCACGTCGCACGCAACCGCAGAGGGGACCGTGGGGCGCGACCTGTATGCCTTTGCCGGCCTGGTGGACGTGCGCGGTGACATTGGCCGCAATGTTGTGGCCCGAGTCGGTCGCCTGAACTTGCTGGCCCCAGCGAAGGTCAGCGGCAACCTAACTGCCCGCGTCAAGAAGGAGAAAAACGTTCAGATTGATCCCGGCGCTACGGTGGCTGGCAAGACGGATATCCGCCTTGCCCCGGCAGAAGCGAGCCAGTACCTCCGCCCGCGCTTCTATCTCGAGAAGGTTCTGGGCTTGGCGGTGATCTTCTTGCTGGGCCTGTTCTTGCTGTGGCTCTTCCCTGCCTTTCGCTCCGCGCGCGTGCCCGGGGGCGTCGAACTCGTCAAAACGGCTGGGGTGGGTTTTCTCGCTCTGGTTGCTCCTCCAGTCGCGGCTTTGCTTCTCTTCATCATCATGATTGGCATCGGCGTGTTGACGGGCGCAGTGCTCATTGCCACGCTGATTCCCCTCCTGATCACTGTCCTCTGGCTCCTCACGCTCTACTTCTCCAAGGTTCTGGTGGGCCTCGCCATCGGCCAGGCGATTGCCAAGGCGCCCGCCGAGCAGGCTGCCCGCGTGGCCATGCCCTTGCTGGTAGGTCTCGTGATCATCTACATTCTCATCAGCCTGCCGATCGTGGGCCACGTATTGAACTTCCTCGTCTGGCTGGTTGGGCTCGGCATCGGCGTCCTCCACGCCTGGCGGCGCCCCCAGCCGGCCTAGAACTCGGCTTCGGCCTCGGCTTGGGCTCAACTGACCGCCCAAGCTTGTCTGGGCTGGGGGTCTCGCGCTATGCTGTCGAGTGACCCCACGGCGCGCAGGCAACGAGAGGAGACGACCGTGAAATTCCGCATTGAGAAGGACTCCCTGGGTGAGAAGAACGTTCCGGCCGAGGTCTATTATGGCATTCAGACGCAGCGTGCGGTGGAGAACTATCCCATCAGCGGCTATCGCGCCCACCCCAAACTAATCAAGGCGATGGGTTTGATCAAGAAGGCCGCCGCCCTGGCCAATCAAGAGCTGGGTCTGCTCGATGAGAAGCGCGCCGCCGCCATCGTGCAGGCCGCGGAAGAAGTGATGGCGGGCAAGCTGAATGACCAGTTCGTCGTCGATGTCTACCAGGCCGGCGCCGGCGTCAGTTTCCACATGAACACCAACGAAGTCATCGCCAACCGGGCCATTGAGATCCTCGGCGGGCGGCGCGGCGACTATGCCGTCTGCCACCCCAACGACCACGTCAATTTCGGCCAGTCCACCAACGACGTCATCCCCACTGCCATGCGCCTGGCGAGCATCCTACTGATGGAAGACTTGGTGCCGGAGATGGAGCGCCTCCACGACGCCCTAGCCGCCAAGGGCAAGGAATTCGACCCTATCCTCAAGTCGGGCCGGACCCACATGATGGACGCCGTTCCCATTCGCCTGGGCCAGGAGTTCGCCGCCTACGCCAAGGCGGTTGAGCGCGCCACCCAACAGGTCCGCCACGGCCAGGACGGCTTGCGTGAGCTGGGGCTGGGAGGCTCGGCGGTGGGCACCGGCGTCAACACGCACCCTGACTACCAGGCCCTAGTGGTGCGACGCCTGAGCGAGGTGTCCGGGCAGGAGCTGACGCCCACCAGTGACATGCGCTGGGCGATGCAGTCCAACCTGCCCATGGCAGTGGCCTCCAGTTCACTGCGCAACTATGCCCTGGAGCTGATCCGCATCTCCAACGACCTGCGCCTGCTTTCCAGCGGGCCCAACACCGGTTTGGCGGAAATCATCCTCCCTGCCCTGCAGCCGGGTTCTTCAATCATGCCGGGCAAGATCAACCCGGTGATTCCCGAACTGACAGCGATGGTGAGCTTTCAGGTGGTGGGCAACGACATCGCCACCGCCATGGCGGTGCAGGCCGGCCAGCTCGAGCTGAACGTGATGATGCCGACCATGGCCTGGAATACCCTGCACGCCGCTGAAATCCTGAAGAACACCACGCACCAACTGGCTGTGATGTGCGTGGAAGGCATCACCGCCAACAAGCAGCGCTGCAAGCACTACGCCGAAGCCACCGTCTCGCTCGCCACCGCGCTCAACCCCTATATCGGTTATGCGAAGACGGCGGAGATCGTGAAGCAGGCGGTCAAGACCGGGCGCACCATCACCGAGCTGGCGCTGGAGAAAAAGCTCCTCGACGGAAAGCAGTTGCGCAAGATCCTTGACCCCAAGCGCATGACCGAGCCGGCGCCGCCCATCAAGGAAGCCATCGCCGCCAAGAAAAACGAGAAAGCCGCCGCCGTCGTGGTCAATCCCGCCAAAGTCTCGGCGAGGAAACCCGCTAAGACCGTTGCTTCCAAGAGTAGGGGTGGAAAGGGGCGCCGGAGGTGAAGC
>DATEUS010000330.1:0-3334 GCA_035282985.1 Candidatus Acidiferrales bacterium | reverse complement strand
CCTTGAGTGTAACTACGGGCGCGGCTCCGGGGGGCTGGGCGGACGCGGGGGCGCGGGCGGCCGGGGACGCAACTCCCGCAGATGAGCCTGCTGCTCGGGCGTCAGTTTGTTCTTGATGCGCACCATCAGGGTCATCTGGGCGCGCTTGATGCGACGCTCAGCGTCCAGCACTTTGTCGAGTTGGGCGAGGACCTGCGGCTCGTTCACCTGCTCCTGAGTGAGCAAGTTGTGCAGGGTTTCCATGGCGTCCTGAAGATCCCACTGGAGAGTGATGAAGCGGGATTGGGCCTCGGCGATTTCCTGGCGAAGGTAGGTTTTCTGGTCGGCATCGAGCCCGATGGCGCGCTGATTGGCCATCACCAGTTCGGGAGGAAAGAGCGCGTCGGCCAGCGGATCGTGGGGCGGCGGCGCAGGTACCGCCGGCGGAATGGGGGGAGCCTGCTGGGCCAGCGCCGGGGCCACGACTAGAAGCCCGGCGGCGAGAAGAAGGATGAGCTTAGCTTTCATTGTTGGTGCCTCCGTTTTCGCTCCCGGTTTCCGGGAAGAGCGAGTCGAGGGGAAAATAGAACTCTCCCAGCCTCGGCGCCGACTGCATCAGTTCATGGGCGGGCGCGCGCAAGAGACTCTCCGTGGGCGAGCGCCACTCCGACAGGCTGACGGATGTCTGGCGTCTCTCGGTGAGCGCAGCCCAGCGCTCGGCCAGGGGGGGCAGAAAGACTGCTGCCAGCAGGACCACTGCCACTGCGGCCAGAGCGCCTTTCCAGGCGGGTTGTCCGGCAGCCGGGGCGGCCGAGGCTTGAGCCGCCGCCAGGACGTGGGCGCGGAAGTGAGAGGAAGGCTCGGCTCCGCGGACGAGTTGACCGAGAGCGGCGTCGATCTGCTGCTCCCGGGTGCGCAGGTCGGCGAGAGTGGCGGTGCAAGGGGCGCAAGCGGCGAGGTGGTCTTCGACTCTGGCGGCCGCCGCCGGCTCGCACGCACCCCAGGCATAGTCGAGCAAGAGGTCGTTCCAGCGGTGGCAGGCGTTCATGGTTTCATCACCTCAAGCAAGCGTTTGCGGGCCAGGTGCAGGCGCGAGCGAACAGTTCCGACCGGGATGTCGAGCACGGTAGTCACTTCGCGGGCGTCCATCCCTTCAACGGCTGAAAGTAAGAGCGCGGTGCGGAGCTTTTCCGGCAGGAGGTCAATCTCAGAGCGCAAGCGATCGAGGAATAGGTGATCGGCGGGGGTGCGGGTGGGGTCGGTGGCAGTCTGCGGTCGGGTCGCCTGCCAGGCCGTCTCGCGGGCCAGTTGGCGCCGACGGGCGCGGTGGCGGTTGAGCGCCAGGCGGAAAGCAATGCGGCCGATCCAGGCGCGGAAGGGGGCGGGGTCGCGCAGACTGGCGAAGCGGTGATGGGCGCGGAGGAAAGCTTCCTGGGCAACCTCTTCAGCGTCAGCGGGGCTGCCGAGAATGCCGTGGGCAATCTGGAAGACGCGGCGCTGGTTTTCGGCCAGCAGGGTGGCGAAGTCGGGCTCCTCCCGCACCGAAGAGACTGTGGTTGAGAGCCAGCGCTCCACGCGGGTGCTCATGGCCTAGTGTTACCCTTCACCCCTATTAGACACCGCCGGGGGAAGAAACGTTCAGTGGAGATTGGGAACTAGTTCGATGACTGGCCCTTCGACTCGTCCGCCGACGGCGGACTCGCTCAGGAGGAGTGGGCGGCGAGGCGGTCGATGAGCTGCTGCAGGTGCTCGCGGTCTTCGTTGCTGATCTTGCTGAAAGCGATTCCCATCCCGCCCGAGGGGTCCAGGTAGCCCACCACGCCCTGAGCCTGCACCTCCAGCTCGTGGGTCTTGAGGTGCACGTCGACACGGGTGCCCACGGGAAGAGGCCAAGTGGTGTCGATGAAGCAGCCGCCGGTGCTGATTTCGCTCAGGGTGGCGCCCTGGGGCGACTGGGCGCCTTCCTGCCAGACCTGGGCCGCGCCGCCGCAGGGATAGCGCGGTCGCCGGCGCTGGCTGGCGGAGGCGTTGGCCGCTGCGGAAGGAGCGAGCTGGGTGGGGGCGGCCCGTTGCTCCGGCTCGTCGACTCGCACTGGCGCCGGCAGCGGCTCGCCCCAGATGTATTTGGTGGGCTCGAGCGAGTGGATACCGATCTGATTGTCCTGGGCCGTGCCGATGTCGCCGATCCAGACGACGCGGAAGCGGGCTTTCTCGCGGCCGCGCTGCACTTCGATGGTGTCGCCGGCGCCCTTCAAGGAGCTGAGCCATTCCAGGCGCGCGCCCCGCCGGCTGATGTCAACGGTGTAGGTGTCCTGGACAAAAGGATTGCCCTCGTAGTCGGTGCCGCGAATGCGCACCGGAAGCTCTTTGCGGACTCGTCCTTCGCGCCACGTTGCCATACCCAACCTCCCTTGTTGGGCCACATCCTAAGGCGAGCGGGCGAGCAAGTCAACGAGGAGAAACGTGGCGGAGAACAGGAAAACCTAGGCGGATTCTAGGACGGGAGCCAGACCATCCTGAATGGGGCGGGCAGGCGGAACCCATCCAAGGGCCTTACTGGCGCGCGGCGACGGGTTCCAGAGCCACGGAGGACTTGGAGCTCTCTACGGGTTTCTCCTGGTTGTCGATCCGGGTCTGACTCTTGATGCAGCGTCCCCAGCCCACGAGCGCGTCCTCCAGCTTGGCATTGACTTCTTTCAACTGCCGGTCAGCCTGCTGCTTTTCGGTTTGAACCCTGGCTCTCAGCTCAGCCAGTTCCTGCTTTTCGGTAACGCAGCTGTGCAGACTGTCGGCCTGGATCGGCCGGGCATGGACAAACCAGATTCCCAGCCAGAGGCCGGTCGCCAACACGAACCCGAGGACGAACACCAGGAAAAGTTCGGTGGCCCATGAGTCCCCATTACCGATGTACCTGTAGCTTCTCCCCATTTTGCGTACCTCCCCCGAGGCAACCCAGGACTCGGGGAGTCTGCGGCCGAAGAGACGCCTGCCCTCCTGCAAGGGCAACTCCCCGGAAAAACCTGCTCGTTTGCAAGGCGAAGAAACTGCAGCGAAATGTTGCCGTCCTCGGGAGCCAATGTCAAGCGACAAAACAACATTTCTGGCGGGGGACTCCTAGGAGGGCTTCCCGGGGCGGCGAGAGGCTTGCCTTTGCCGAGGCCCGTTTGTTACGGAACGCCAGGAGCCTGCCCCGGAAAGTTCCGAGGAGGATGCAGGGGGTAAAGAAATGGCCGCAGCTCTGAAATTACAAGCAGCCGCAGTTTCTACAGGGCGGTAGCAAGTCCAAGATGGCTTTGGAGGCAACGTCGTAGGCACCCGCTGTCCTGAGCTCTTGCTTTTCGGCATTGATGCCGAC
>DATEUS010000329.1:0-2854 GCA_035282985.1 Candidatus Acidiferrales bacterium | reverse complement strand
CTCGTGAACACGTCCTCCGCGCGGCGGCCCAACGCGCCCAGCGCCCCACCGATGGATTGATAGGCGGCCCTGGTCAGCCAGCGGCCTTCACGTTTCTCGAAAAGTTCGGTGAGGGCGTATTCCAGGAGGGGCAGCACGCCCGGTTGACCGCCCACGTCAGCCAGCATGGCGGGCACCAATCCCGTCTCCAGCTGCAACCCCAGGCGCTCGGCAGGGCCGATGATGGCGCGCTCCAATTCGTCGGGTGTCAAGGGCAGGACGAATTCGCTGCGCTGGCGCAGGAGCTCGCCGAAGTCAACATACTCCAGGGGCCGGTCGATGAAGTCGGCGCGTAGGGTAATGACCATTCGCAGGCGACTGCGCTCGTCGAGCGCAGCGGTCACCAAGCTGTCAAGCAGGTGTGCGCGCACCGCTTCATCTTGTCCAAGCGTGAACACTTCCTCGAACTGGTCAATGACCAGCACCAGTTCCACCGAGGGATCTTCGGGCAAACAGCGGTCCACGGCGCGCAATAGGCCGCGCTTATCCTGAGGGTGTTGTGACGGCAGCGATCCGGGCGGGCTGACGGCGATGCGCAGCAGCGCAGTTTCCAGCTCTTCGAAGGGATGCGCGCCGGGGGTCAGCTGGAGGATGTACCAGTTCTCCGAGCCGGGGAGCGCGCCGCCCCGGAGGGCAGGGACAAGCCCGGCGCCCACCACTGACGATTTGCCGCTGCCGCTCGGCCCGACCACGGCCAGGAAGCGTGAAAGATCACCGCCCTCGCCCATCCGAATGAGCAATTGCTGGATGAGCGCCTCGCGCCCGAAGAAGTCGTGGGCGTCGGCCTCGCCGAATGCGCGCAGGCCTTTGTAGGGATTATCGGCGGCGGTCAGGGGGGGCAACTCAGGCACCGTGGCAATGTGCTTGGCCACCTGGGCTTCGCCCCGAATCGCCCGCCGCAGATCGACCAGCAGACTGTCCGTGTCGTGATAGCGTTTCAGCGGGTCTTTGGCCGTGGCGTGTTCGATCACTGCGTCCAGTGTGCCAGGTAGACCCGTGCGGCGCGCCGCCAGCGGCGGCAGCGGCGCGCTGAGGTGCTGGTGCATCACCTCGATCGGCGTTGGCCCCGAAAACGGCAAGTGGCCAGTGAGCAGTTCAAACAGGACCACGCCGAGACAATAGATGTCGGTCTCTGGGCGGACCACCTCGGAGCGAATCTGCTCCGGCGAGATGTAGGACGGAGAGCCCAGGATGGCTTCCACCTGGGTCTGGTCTTCCAGGTTGGGGTTGGCCAGATTCTTGGCGATGCCGAAATCGGCGAGATAGGCGTTTTGATCTTCGTCCAGCAAGACGTTGGCAGGCTTGAGGTCTCGGTGGATAACCCCGGCCCGGTGCGCGGCCCCTAGCCCGGTTCCCACTTGTTCCATCATCCGCAGCACCAACTCCAACGGCAACGGCCCGCTTTCCAAGAGATGCCGAAGGCTTCCGCCGCGGAGGAGGCGCATCACCAGAAAGGCAATGTTCGGCTCGCGCCAGTAGTCGTAGAGGGGCACGATGTGCGGATGTTCGAGCCGGGCGACGAGTTGCGCCTCGGCCTCGAAACGGCGGATGAACTCCGGGTGGTTGGCGTACTGGGGGAGAATGATCTTGATCGCGACTTCGCGCTCGACGAGAGGCTGCACGGCGCGATAGACGGCGCCCATACCCCCACTGCCGATACGCTCACCGAGGGCATATCCCCGGATAGCGCGCCCACTCAGATCCTCAGCCCCAATCTCTTCGAGCGCAGGGGCGGGAGTGGGCCGAGGGGGCTCCGGCACACGCTGGGCTCGGGCCAGCCGCACGAAGGCGGCGCGCTCCTCCAGTGAGATGTTGAGCGCCATCGCCAGCCGCTCCGCGATCTGCACCGAAGGGCGCAGGTCGTCGTACTCGATCTTGCGGAGGGTGACCGGCGCACATGCCACGCGCCGCGCGAGTTCGTCCTGCGTCAGCTGCAGTTCCCGACGGCGCTCCTTGACCTGTTGCCCGAAGGTTGCTTCGGTGCTCACCTGGCCCCCTGCTCTGGTGGAGATTGGGGAGTGGAAACTGGAGATTGCGACTCCAATTTCCAATGTAGCACTCCTCGCCGGGCGGGGGCAAGGCCTTTTGGGGGTCTATATCAGTTTTGTATCACTCGCGAGACCTTCGAGCTGATCCAGGACGAATTCACCTGCGAGCCCAGAGGCAAGGTCATGGTCACCGGCAAGGGCGAGCTGGAGACCTGGTACTTGGTGGGGCTCAGGTCGGCGCCAACGACCCCGAGCGCATCTCTGCCCTGAGCACGGCCTTCGCCGCCTGCAACAGCATGCACTCGCTCCAAGCTCAAGACCCATGAAACACCCCCGCCACCTCTTCCGCTTCGTCCGCGCCTACTGGCCTGCCGCGCTGGCCCTGCCCTTCCATCCATGAAGGGCGCATCCAGCAGGCGCTGCTGCGGCTGATGCGGGGGCACAAGATGCCTGTAGGACCATCCCTAGTTGCGCCGAGTAGAAGGTCGGTTGCCAGTGCCGGGCGAGCCCGCAGTCACCGCCGCAGTCCGGGCCAGGGTGCGCCGTTGTTACCACGCCGTAACACCCTGGTAATCTATCGGTGACACTGTTCAACTAGCATTCGGCTAAGATGGGGCACCTGCCCGTGTCTTGAAGACTCGACCATGACGGGATCCGGCACGACCATAGCCGTCCTCGCGATGCATTGCCCATAGGAGAGATGAGATGCCCAACAGGAGAAGGTCCGGCGGCTCTTTCTGGAATCGGCTGCTGCTCCCTGTGCTGCTCGTCCTGGCCATGGCGATTGCGACGAGCGGCTCGGTAGAAGGGGCCGGGCCCGGCCCCCA
>DATEUS010000328.1:0-11802 GCA_035282985.1 Candidatus Acidiferrales bacterium | reverse complement strand
CCCGCCTGCGAGACAAGTAGTCTCCCGGTCCGGGAGCGCGGCGGAACCAGGGGCAGCAGATTGAACCGGGAGACTACTTGTCTCGCAGGCGGGCGAGCATAAGCTGGATGGCCCGCTCGGCCTCGACCTCGAGAGCGACCTGGGCGCAAGGTTCGCTCTCTCTGCCCTCGCGACGATCGGCGACGGTTTCGCCGCGGGTCAGCTCGCCCCGCGTTTCCACGTCTACCGGCAGGCAGCGGGTAGTCACCAGCGTAGGGTCGAAGACCACCGCCAGCGCCAGCGGGTCGTGCATTGCGCTGCCGGCGATGCCGTACTCTTCTGCCCGCTCGATGCGAAACTCCAGCGCCGCGGCGGCAAAGTCGTTCTGCGGGCCGCGGGTGCGGCGCAGCATCGTCAGATGAGCGCGGGTGAAGAGAGTCCGGTTGGTGACGTCGAGTCCCACCATGGTGACCGGCCAGCCCGCGCTGAAGACGATCTTGGCCGCTTCCGGGTCGCCGTAGATGTTGGCTTCGGCGACGGCGGTCTCGTTGCCGCCCGAAAGCGAGCCGCCCATCAGCACCACTTGCTTGACCCGCGCCACGATGGTGGGATCCTTGCGCACCGCCAGCGCGATGTTGGTGAGCGGTCCGACGGGCACCAACACGATTTCGTCCGGATACCTGTGGACGAGCTCGATGATCAAGTCCGGGCCGAAGCGGGGGTCGGGGCGGCAGGTCGGCGCGGGCAGGTCCACGTTACCCAATCCGTTTTGGCCGTGCCAGAACTCCGCCGTCTCCAGCTTGCTCACCAACGGAAGCTCCGCCCCTGCCGCCACCGGCACGCCGCAACGGCCGGCCAGCGACACCAGCTTGAGAGCATTCTCCAACCCGCGCTGCAGGGTAACGTTGCCGGGGACGACGGTGATGGCTTCCACCTGCAGCTCGGGCGAGTTGAGCGCGAGCAGGATGGCAATGGCGTCGTCGACGCCGGGGTCGGTGTCGAGAATGATCCTCTGTGGTGGCTCGGCGCTAGCGGCGACAGCGGTCAGCAGGAGCAGGACGAGGGAAGCGGCCAGGCGCACTACCAGCCGCCGTCGGGAAAGGATGCGATTCGCCGTGACCGGCATGAGGGGAGTTGGCCTCCTCTGACTCGAGCGTTGGGAAGGGCGCCATCTTAGGCGCCGGCGGCCAGCAAGTCAACGCAACGATTCCAACGGGGAGTCAAACACGGATGAGGCGGTTGTGGATGGCGTAGAGGATGAGCTCCAGCCGGTCGGACACGCCCAGCTTGCTGTAGACGCTGGTGAGATGGTTCTTGATGGTGGCCTCGCTGACGCCCAGCTTGTCGGCCACTTCCTTGTTGCGCAAGCCCATGGCCACACAGCGCACCACTTCCATCTCGCGGTTGGAGAGTTGCTGGTTGCGCTGGCCACTGACACCCGGTGGCGGCGCCGGCTTGGTCACCAGGCTTTCCAGCGCCTGACTCAGGATAGGGTTGTCGATCCACACCTCGCCGGCGTACACCTTGCGCACGCTCTTGACCAGCAGCCCGGCCTCGGCGTCCTTGAACAGGATGCCGCGGGCCCCCAACCGCACTGCCCGAACCGCTTTTTCGCGCTCGTCGCTGGCCAGCATCACAATTGTGCGTACCCGGAGCTTGCGCTTGGCCACCTCGGTGAGCACCTCGATGCCGTCCATCACCGGCATCTGCAGATCAAGCAGCAGGACGTCGGGGTCGTAACGTTCCAGCAGCAGCATGGCCTCCATGCCATTGGTGGCCTCGCCCACCAGCGTCAGGTCTTCCTCGGCTTCCAGCAGCTTGCCCACACCGAGGCGGTAGACGGGCTGGTCGTCCGCGATAGCGACTTTGATTGTCGGCTTGGTACGTCCCACCTAGGACTCCGCCCCCCATCCCAGACCCAGGTACAGGTGGTACTATAGCAGAATCATCTCGCGGGGTGGAAGTGGGTCGGCCGTACCTGCATCAAGGAATCAGGGGGTGACGGAAAGGATACAATCCTCCCATGTGACGTGGCGGGAGGGCTGCCCCGCCCATCCCAGGACGTCCGTGCCACCGGCGGGCTCGACCATCTCCGGTATTCAGTGGGTGCCGAGAGGATCGAGGCCATTCTAAGTGCTGACGACAGCACTTCCCCCTTCGATGGCATAGACAATCTCGGCGGCCGAAGCCAGAAACGAGCAGATGCGCATAGTCTCCCTGACAATGGCGGACCAGCTTGACAGTCTGTCCCGGCGTTGGCAAGATGAAGTTTCCCTGTGCTCCGCCCTCGCGGCGGGGTCGGCTCGCGGGCCGAAGTGGCGGAATTGGCAGACGCGCTGCGTTCAGGGCGCAGTGGGCGCAAGCCCGTGTGGGTTCGAGTCCCACCTTCGGCACCACCCTCCTGCGAAGGGAGGCTCCGGCCATCACACAACTGGTTTTTCGCGGCCGCCACCAACACCGCTATGAACGGACCCCAATTGCGCCGAAGCCCTCGAATTGACCGGCGCATTCCTGTGCGCGTTTTCACGGAGCAACCCGACGGGGAACGGGTGGATGAGCAAGCCGAGGCCGACCAAGTCAGCGCGCATGGTGTACGCATGACCAGCGCCATCCCCCTGCCCACCGGCTGCGTGGTCGAAGTCCAGAACCCGGAGAACCAGCGCGGCGCCCGCTACCGAGTGGTGTGGGCGGTCGAGGCCGGCAGCGAAGGCAAGTGGCAGATGGGGTTGGAGCTGGTCTCGGGTGACCCGAGCTTCTGGGGCATCGAGTTTCCCGGCCCGGACGAGTGAGCGGGCGGCGCTTTTCTCTGCGCGCGGCGCTCCGGCGGTGCTACAATCGGGCCGGTTGGCTGCCAAGTTTGGTCTGAACTGAGTCTCGTGAGGAGGGAACCCGGCCTATGCTACTCAGTATTTCACTCGTGTTCGGACTGTTGATCGCCTGGCTGGTGGTGACGGCCGTGTTCATCGTGCTCTGGATCTACCGCGCCGTCATTGGCCTCCGCGAAGATGAAGTGCTTTACATCGACCCCGGGGAAACGCGCCTGCTCGAGGAACAGAAAAGAATCGGCGCCAAGATCGAGCGGCTGCGCCCCTTCTTGATCGGCACCTTCGTTATCGTGGTGGTGCTGGGCCTGGGCACCTTCGGCCTCTGGGTCTACCAGCAGTTGCGCTAGCGCGCCGCCCTAGGACGGGGGTTTCTCCGGCGCGCTCCTGGCCGGGGTTGGCGGGACGGGAAGAGCCGAGGTGTGGTTGTGGACGATGACCCAGTCGCCCTTGCGCTTCTCTAGAATCAGCGTTGTGTGCCCCTGGGCGCTGAACGCCTGGTTGCCCATGATGCCGGCAAAGCGCCACTGGTAGGCCGCCCAGGCGATCTTCCCCTGTCGCACGATGCGGGTATTCTCCCGCAGCAACTCCATTCCGCTCACGTTGGCATAGGCCTGCCGGTAGCGCGGCTCCACGTTGGCCCAGCCAATCAGGGGCGGGTTGTAGTCGCTGGGAACGACGCTGACCTCGGGAGCGTAGTAGCGTCCCATGGTGGTGTAGTCGCCTTTGCGGTAGGCTTCAATCACCGCCGCAATCACCGCTTCAATCTTCTCTTCCTCCGTTGGGCCCGCGCCCAGCGGCGCCGCCAGACTGATCACCAGCAGCAGCAACAACCCGATACCCGCGAATCGCTTCACAGCCAACCTCCCCGTCTCCCGAGAGCTGGCGCCGGACAAGGCACTTCAAAGAGTGCTTTTTTCCGGCGTCCGCACTACAATAGCTTCCGCCCGGTCGAACCGCAACCGGGAAGATGCGCCCTCTCAAGCGATGAAGATTCTCGTTCTCAACTGCGGCAGCTCCTCGATCAAGTTCCAGTTGATCGAGACCGACACCGACCTGATCGATCGCAACCAGGACCGGTTGCTGGCCGGCGGCCAGGTGGAGAAGATCGGAACCCAGGAGGCATTGGTCCACTGCCAGGCGGGCGAGCGCGCCACCCGCGACGTGGGTCTGGAACTGCCCGACCACCGCGCCGCCATCGCCAAGGTCATCGACCTACTCCAGCACACCGGGGCCCTGGCGCGGCCGGAGGAGATCGAGGCTGTCGGCCACCGGGTCGTCCACGGCGGCGAGTTCCAGGATTCGCAGCTCATCACCCCCGAGGTGCTGCGGAAGATCGAAGACGCCGTCGAGCTGGCCCCGCTCCACAACCCCCACAACCTCAAGGGCTACTACGTCTGTGCCGAGCTCTTTCCCGGCCGGCCGCAGGTGGCCGTCTTTGACACTGCCTATCACCAGACTATGCCCGTGCGCGCCTATCTCTACGCGCTGCCCTACGACCACTTCCGCCGTCACCGCATCCGCCGCTACGGCTTCCACGGCACCTCGCACCGCTATGTCGCCTACCGCTTCCGCCAGTTGACCGAGCGCTCCAAGGAGGAGACCAACATCATCACCTGCCACCTGGGCAACGGCTGCTCCATTACCGCCATCCAGGGCGGCCGCTCGGTAGACACCTCGATGGGTTTCACTCCGCTGGAGGGCTTGGTGATGGGCACGCGCCCGGGCGACCTCGACCCCGCCATCCCTCTGCACCTGATGGCCAAGCAGGAAATGAGCGTGCAGGAAGTCACCACCCTGCTCAACCGCCACAGCGGCCTCTACGGCATTTCCGGCGAGACGAACGACATGCGCACTCTGCTGGAGAGCGCCCGCAAAGGCCACCAGCGCGCCCGCATCGCCGTCGAAGTTTTCTGCTACCGCGTCCGCAAGTACATCGGCGCCTACACCGCCGTGCTTGGCCAGGTGCACGGCTTGGTGTTCACCGGGGGTATCGGCGAGAACGCGCCGCGGGTGCGGGAGTTGAGCTGCGAAGGACTGGCCGGGCTGGGTTATGAGCTCGACCCGAAGAAAAACCAGTCGGCCCTGGCGGGGGAGACGGAAATCTCCGCCGCCTCCAGCCAGGCCCGGATTTTCGTCATCTCCACCAACGAAGAGCTGCTCATCGCTCGCGACACTTACCGCATCATCGAGGGCATCGAGAACCCCTGAGCGCGGGGGGCGCCCGGTTCACTCGACCGCCACGCTTTGCAGGAAGCGCGCCGATTCCTCGGGCAGCGAGATGTTGATGAACATGCCCGAGCCCAGCTCGAATCCGGCCGTTTGCGTCAGCCGCGGCACCACGCTCAGGTACCAGTGGTAGTAGCGCACCTGCTCGGACTCCTTGGGCGCGGTGCGGATGACGAAATTGTAGTCGGGGTCGTTGAGGCCGTCGTAGAGCTTGCGCAGCACCCGCCGCAGGATGCCGGCCAGACTGGGCACCTCCGCTTCTTCCAGGGAGCCGAAGGAGGCGCAGTGGCGGGTGGGAAAGATCCAGATGTGGAAGGGCGAGAGGGCGGCGAAGGGGAGGAAGGCGATGAAATGCTCGTTCTCGGCCACCACCCGGATGCCATCCTTGCGTTCGTCCTCCAGCGTGGTGCAGAAGATGCAGCGGCCGTGGTCGTCGTAGAAATGCAGCGCCGTCTCCAGCCGCTCGCGCACCTCCGAGGGGATGATGGGCGTGCCAATGAGCTGCGAGTGCGGGTGCTCGAGCGAGGTCCCCGCCGCCGGGCCGTGGTTCTTGAACAGCGTGACCTGCTCCACCCGGGGGTCTTGCAGCACGGCGTGGTAGCGCTGCAGATAGGCTTCCATCACCTGCTCCACCTCGGCGTCGCTCATCAGCGCCAGGTTGGTGCTGTGGTCGGGTGTTTCCACGATTACTTCGTGGATGCCCACGCCGCTGATGGTGCGCTTGATGCCGACCGCCGTCCGTTTCAACTCGCCCTCGGCAGAGAGCACGGCAAATTTGTTGGGGAAAGCCCGTACCGCCCACGGAGCCGCCGAGCCTTTGGCGGCAGGCAGGCGGAACGTCTCCCCCGGCGTCATGGCTTCGTTGCCCGGACAGAAGGGGCAGGAGGCGACGTAGGCGGACAACGTCTCGCGCCGTTTCTGCGCGCAACTGAACTCGTGAGGGCGCTGCGCCCGCTCGGTGGCGATAATCACCGACTGGCGGGTGATGATGTTCTGGCGAATCTCCGGCATGGCTCCTCCTTGCTGGCCGCTCCGTCAGTCGCCGCCTTCCACTTGTTCAACCCACGGGCTCCTGCCCGTGGGGCCCTCAGCGGCGGGAGCCGCTGGGTTGGGCCCGCTGATTATTGGATCGTGGCCGGCCGGCGGCGTTGGCTGAGCAGGTTGATGTAGAGTCGCACCCCGCCGGGCACGCCTGCCTCCAATTGGCGGAAAAGCGCCAGCCCGGTGTAGATGTAAATCCCCTCGCCGTAGCGGGCGTAGAGCAGCGAGCCCCGCAGCGGCTCTTCGCCCGGGTCGGCCATCACCAGCAGCGGCGTGTAGTTGTCCGACCAGCTCTCCCAGAAGTAGAGCCCGCGCTCCTGCACCCAGCCCGCCCAGTCGTCTTCGCTGATGCGGTTGGGGAAGTTGAGCACCGGGTCATCGGGCACCAGCACACGGACCGGCGCGGTCTCGTCGGTCACGCGCAGCGTGGAATTAGAGGATTTCGTGGCCGGAAAAGGGGCGAAGCGCCCCGGGTCCCAGCGACGGCCCTGGTGTTCGACCACCAGTGTGCCGCCGGCTTTGACGTAATCGAGTAGACGCGGGTTCGCTTCCGCCAGATCTTGGCGGTAGTCGTAGGCGCGGTCGGCGACGACGATGGCGTCGTACTCCTGCAGCCCCGAAGCTTCGGGGGCGCGGGCGAGGGCGCGTTCATCGAGCAGATCCACGCCCACTCCCAGCTGGGCCAGCAGAGCCGGCTTGGGGTCGTCGTTGAACCCGATGAAGCCCACGCGAAGCCCCGCAGGAACGTTGACGTCCACAATCTCCAGCGCCGCCTGGGCCGGCTCGTAGTGGTAGGTGGCGTCGTCGGTCCCCGCAAAGCGGAGTTCCCGCGTCAGCTCGTAGGTTTTGATGCCGCGCCCGGCCACGGCGTCCAACTGGTAGCGGCCTGGGGGAATCTTCCCCGGCAGGGTAACGGGAAAACAGAGCGAGGCCTGCTGCCCCGCCTGCTCCAGCCGGGTTTCTTTCGGCAGCGGCGTGTACCAGCCGACGGGGACGTCAAACCAAGCGGAAATTATTCCCACCTGCGGGCGATGGGCTTCGAGCTCGGTGCACCACTCGCGCGTCATTTCGCCCGGCGAGGCCGGAAGCAGGTGCAGCCGCGGTGTGGGCCAGAGCGTCACCGCCGGCGTGACGTTGACCGCTTCGAGCTGCGCTTTGGCTTCTCCCTCTCCGGGCTCGCTCCGGCGGAGCAGGCGGCGGGGATCGACCTGCTGCAGAAGTCCGGTGCGCTTGGCGGCTGCACGGCTCAGGCCGCGCACCGGCTCTGTCAACTCCAGGCGCAGCGAGCCGGTGGTCAACGCGGCCCGCGCGCCCAGCGGGGCGGGTGCCACCCGGCGCGGATCCAGGTTCTCAGGAATGCTGATCATGAATTCGGCCCGCTGCTCGTCGCCGGTGGCCTCCGCCGCCAGCGGCTCCACGTGCCAGCCCGCGGGGGTCTCCAGTCGCAGCGTGCCCACACTGAAGCCCGCGGCGCGAAACACGGCTGGCCGGCTCACGCGCACCGCCAACCCGACCCAGATCTGCTCGCCCGGCGTCACGGCGGCGCGGTCGGTGATGGCGTCAAACACAACGCCGGCGAGCCGGGCGGCAGCGTGGAGAAACTCGTTCTGCCGCTCATCGAGCAGCACTCGCACCGAGTGTGCTTCCCGGTCGGATGTCTCTTCGGGGATTTCCCGGCGCAGCGCCGTCAACAACCCCGCGCCCTGCACCAGAGCCAGGGCGGCTTCGCTGTTCTTTTCCTCGCCCACCAGCGCGCGCGCCTGCTCCGCCAGACTCACCACCTGCGTCAACCGCTCACGCCACTCCTGAAGCACAGCCACGCTCGGGAAGAGATCGGGCAGCGTGGCCAGGTCAGGGACCAACTCCGCCGTGCTCGTCGGCGCCGGCGGCCCGCGTCGCAGCGTTGCCTCCACGCGCAGGAGATGGCGCCAGCGCCGCGGGAACTGGATCAGATGCATCCCCTGGCTGCGGTGCTCCTGGAAGGCCTCCCAACCCAGCTCCTGGTAGGTCTTTCCTGGCACGGGCGAGGGCTGGTCCACCGGCACTTCGAAGGTCAAGTCGTCCTGCTCCTCCGACGACCAGCGGCGCACCAGCAAATAGCGCGGCTGCCAGGGCTCGTAGCCCTGCTCGAACTGCTCGGGGAAGGCGGTGGTTTCGGCCGCCAGTCCGAAGGCGTGCCGGGCCAGCAGGCCGGCGGCCTGGTGGTGGGCGCTCCCGTCGTCGGGTGTGCCCGTCCAGTTGGAGATAACCACCAGCGGGCGTAGGGCGCGGATTTCCTTCACCAGCGCCCCCAGAATTTTCTCCTCATCCCAGATTTGCAGCGTCTCCTCGACCGAGCGGGAGTAGCCGAAGTCTTTGGCGCCCACAAAGTGCACTTCCGCCCCATAGCCGGCCACGACGCGCGCGAACTCTTGCGTGCGCACTTCCCCTAGTTCCTCGCCCAGCTCCGGCCCCTCGACGTTCTGTCCGCCCTCGCCTCGAGTCAGGCTGAGAATCACCACCCGGGCGTGCAGGCCGCGGGCGAGGTAGGTGATGATGGGCCCGCTCTCGTCGTCGGGATGGGCGGTGATGTAGGCGATCGTCCCCAGACGCGGGAGGCGCTGCAACTCGGTTTCGAGGTCGGGGCTCGGCGCCGCCACGAGCGGCAGTGCCGCCAGCCCCGCCAAGAAAGTCGGCGGGGCGAGCAGCAGGGCCAGCAGCACCGAAGCGAGGAGCTTGTGCTTCATACTTTTGCCTTCTCGTTGGATGCGCGGGCGGGCGTAAAGGGGAACTCCCCCAGCACCCGCGCCCGGACCAGGTAAACGACCAGGCCCAGCAGCAGCACTCCCAACCCAATCAGAATAAACCAACCCGTGGCCAGAAACAGCCACAACCACATCCCGATGGCTGCCAGCGCCGGCAGCGGATAGAGCCACATGCGGAAGGGGAAGTGCATCCCCTTGCGCTGGAGCACGAGGATGGCTACGGCCTGGGCCACGAACTCGATCAGGATGCGAATCGCCATCAGGCCCACGATTACTTCCCGCAGCTTGAAGAGCAGGCTGAAGGCCACCGTCACCGCGCCCACGGCCAGCAGCGAGATGTGAGGGAACTGCTTGGTCGGGTGGACGCGGGCGAAGAGGCGGAAGAAGCCGCCGTCCAGCGCCGCCGCATAGGGGATGCGGGAGTAGCCCAGCATCAGCGACCACACCGAGGCGAAGGCCGCCACCAGGATGAGCCCGGTAACAATTTGCCCGGCCAGCGGCCCGTAAAGCCGTTCCATGAAGGTGGAGACGATGTACTTCGAGGTCAGCGCCTCCCGCCAGGGAATGACGCTGATGAGGCTCAGGTTCATCACGAAGTAGAGCGCGGCGATGGCGAGGATGGAGATGATGATGGCGCGGGGAATCACCCGCACCGGGTCGCGGATCTCGGCCCCCAGGTAGCAGACGTTCTGGTAGCCGAGGTAGTCGTAGATGGCCACCAGCATGGCGTTGCCCAGTCCGACGTAGAAAGCGAACTGCCAGAAGTCGAAGGCGCCGGGCGGGAAGTCGAAGACGACAGCGGCGTTGAAGTGGGTGATGCCGCCGAAAATAATCCAGGCGATAGTGCCGAAGACTACTACCCAGAGATAGAGCGAAATCTTGCCGATGGTGGTGATGCGGCGATAGAGCAGGAAGACGATGAAGAGCCCGACACCGCCGGCCAGCAGCCGGTGCTCGAGCGTGCGCCCGCCGTCGGCCGCCACCAGGCTCTGCCAGCCGAAGCTCTCCATGGCGTAGTCGGCGTAGTCGGCGAAGCCGATCAGCCCCGAGGCCATCGACAGCGGCGCCCGGAAAAGCATCTGCCAGATGAAGAGGAAGCTGAGCAGGCGGCCCCAGCGCTGCGGGCCGTAGGCTTCGCGCAGGAAGACGTAGGTGCCGCCAGCGTGCGGCATGGCTGCGCCCAGTTGCGCCCACACCAGCCCGTCGCAGAGCGCCAGCAGCGCGCCCACCAGCCAGCCCAGCATCGCCTGCGGCCCGGCCATCGCCGCCAGAATCAGCGGGATGGTGATGAACGGCCCCACGCCCACCATGTCAATCATGTTGAGCGCGGTGGCCTCCTTGAGGCCCAGGCCGCGAACCAGCCGCTCTTCGCCCGCCAGCGGCGTCACTTGAGTGTCTTCGTGCGCCATCGGAGGTCCGCCAGAATAGCCGCAGAAGTGCCGCGCTGGCAAAACAAAAAACGGGCCGAAGGTAGCGGCGACCCGTTCGACGTGCTCAGGGTCGCCCCGAGCCTGTCCCTCGACTTTCGCTCGGGACGGTCCCTCGACTCTCGCTCGGGATGGTGAGCGAAAGTCGAACCATGAGCGAGAGTCGAACCGTCGAGGGGCGACGAAGGCGCTTCTTGCCTTCGTCGTCGGTCTTTCCAGAAAAACCGACGAGGAAGCGGCGCTCGCTTCGCTCGGCGCCAAACGCTTCCTCGCCGCTACCCCGAAAGATGCGATAAGGTAGCAGCAGAATGACAGTCTCCACGGTCACGGCGGGTGTGGCGGCGACGGCAGCGACGGTGACGCTGCTGGTTCTGCGCTGGTTCACCCGCGCGCGCCGCCAGCCCTATCCGCTCTATGGCTACGCCGGCCTGGGCATCCTTCTCGTTGCCGAGCTGCTGCTGTTCCGCCGCGTCGAGCCCGTCACCACCTACTTCACTCCCATCGCCTGGACCAGCTATCTGCTGGTCGTGGACGCTGCCGTTTTCGCGCTGCGCGGCCGCTCCCGCTTGCGCTCCCCCGAGGCTTCGGGGCCGCGTGAGTTCGCCTCCCTGGCGGTGTGGTCGGTGCCGCTGTGGCTCATCTTCGAAGCCTACAACTGGCATCTGCAGAACTGGATGTACGTCGGGCTGCCGGAAGCGCTCTGGCAGCAGGCGCTCGGCTCCATCTGGTCCTTCGCCACCATCGTGCCGGCGCTGTTTGAGACCACCGACCTGCTGCTGGCACTGGGGCTTTTCGAGAAAGCCTCCGCGCGCGGCTGGCGCTTCTGGCTCGGCCGGCACAACATCATGGTGGTTGTGGGCATCCTGTGTCTTTCCGTTCCGCTCTCCGTTCCGACGGAATGGGCCGCCTATCTGTTTGCCCTGGTGTGGCTGGGGTTCATCTTCCTGCTCGAGCCGGTCAATCTGGCCCGCGGCCACGACTCGCTGCTGCGCGACGTGTGGCAAGACCGCGGCCAGCGCCTCTATTGCCTGATGACCGCCGGGCTCATCTGCGGGCTGCTGTGGGAGTTCTGGAACTACTGGGCGGGGGGCCGCTGGGTTTACATCTTTCCCATCCTGCAGGACTGGAGAGTCTTCGAGATGCCGCTGCCGGGTTATCTGGGCTTTCCGTTTTTCGCTCTGGAGTTCTTCGCCATGTACCACTTCGCTGCCGGTGAAGTTGGGCGCCTGCGCAAACCTCAGCCGGCGCCGCGGAAGAAGTAGGGAAGTCCGGGCCTAATCGCCCAGTGTGATGAGCCAGAGCGGCAACAGGCCGACCCCGACGCCCAGACAGAACAGGGCGATGACGAGAAAGAGCAGGTTGCGCAACCCGTGCAGCCAGCCCACGCGGTCCACCCACTCGAAATAGCAGGGCAGCGGAATCATTCCCAGGAAGCTCGCCCCCACCGGCACCAGCATCCACGGCTCGAACCACGCCAGCGCCAGCGCGGCCGAGCACAGAAAGCAACTGGCCACGAAAAACAGCTCGACCAGGAGTATCCGCCAGCGCCAGCCTGATTGG
>DATEUS010000327.1:0-3033 GCA_035282985.1 Candidatus Acidiferrales bacterium | reverse complement strand
GGCGGCGGTGGTGTTGCCGACGGCGTCGAGGGCATCGGTGCGGTGACGCACAGTTTCTTCCAGGGCACTCATCTGGGCGATGCCGCCAGCGTTATCGGCCACCGGGCCGTAGGCATCCACCCCCAGGCTGATGCCCAGGGTGGAGAGCATCCCCACCGCCGCGATGGCAATCCCGTAAAGCCCGGCCCACTCGAAGCTCAGGTAGATTCCGAGACAGATCAACAGGATGGGGATGCCGGAGGAGAGCATGCCGGTGGCTAGGCCGGCGATGATGTTTGTGGCAGCCCCGGTTTCAGCTTGGCGGGCAATGTTGCGCGCGGGGCCGCGGTCCTTGGAGGTGTAGTACTCGGTGGCCTGGCCGATGGCGACCCCCACCACCAGGCCGGCGACCACGCTCGCGAAGACCGCCCAGGGAATCCGCATCAACGAGACCAGGAGCGCAGTCCCGGCCACCACCAAGCCCGAAGCCACAAACAAGCCGGTGAACAGCGCGCGGTGAATGTAGCGCTCGTCGTTCGTGCGCACGAAGAACGTGCCCAAGACAGAGGAGAGAATGCCCAGGCCGCTGAGAATCACCGGGAACAGCATCAGCGAACTGCGCAGGTCGGCAAACCCGCTTTCCGGCACGCCCCACAGGCCGGACACATCCGACGCGCTCAGCCCCCAGGCCAGGCCGATGGAGGAGATGATGCTGCCCACGTAGGATTCGAACAGGTCGGCGCCCATGCCGGCGACGTCGCCCACGTTGTCGCCCACATTGTCGGCGATGGTGGCGGGGTTGCGCGGGTCGTCCTCGGGGATTCCGGCTTCCACTTTGCCGGAGAGGTCCTGGCCGACGTCGGCCGCTTTGGTGAAGATGCCGCCGCCTACGCGCGCGAACAGCGCAATCGACGACGCCCCCAGGGAAAAGCCGAAGAGGGAGACCGCAGCTTCGGCTCCTTTCTCGCCCAGACCGCCGAAGGCATAGTAGAGAACACTGACGCCGCCGGTGCCCAGCGCCACCGCCGTCAGTCCCATCACTGCCCCACTGGAGAAAGCCACGCGCAGGGCCGGGGCCAGCCCGGTGCGGGCGGCGTGCGTGGTTCGCACGCCCGCGCTGGTGGCAGTGTGCATGCCCACCCAGCCCGCGGTGCCTGAGGCCAACGCGCCCAGGACAAAGCTGACGGCGGTCAAGCCGCCCTGGGGCAGGAAGACCGCCAAAATCAGCGCCATCAGCACCGCGAAGCCGGCCAGGGCGGTGTACTCAATGCGCAGGAAGGCCATGGCGCCGCTGCGAATCTGCGCCGCGATCTTCTGCATTTTTTCCGTGCCGGCATCGGCGCGGTCGATTCTTCGCTTGAGGAAGTAGGCGAAGGCAGCGGCCACGACCGGCGCCGCCATTCCCAGGGCGAAGAACAACGTCCTGTCCATCAACTCGTTTCCTCAGCTCGCGGAGCCAATCCGGCCTCGCCCCCTGGAACCGGCCGCGCCGGTGCGCAGGCCAAGGGGGTGGTCCGACTCCGCGTAGGTGTTCCTCTCATCCTGGAAGATTGAAGCAGCCCGGGAACCCCGCCGGCCTGCGGCAGACAGAGCGCACACAAAGTCCCAGCCACTGCGACTGGAAAAAAATACTTTATAGCACATTCGCGGAAAGCCGACAAGCCGCGCCCACCTTGTGCGATTCTGCGCCGCTCGCGTAGAATGTTTTTCTTGTTCAACCTCGTCCAAACCATCAGCAAAAGCCCCGCCGCCAGCGGGCTGCCAGAGTGGTTTCAGTCGCTTCTCGACAAGCTGCCTGACCGGGCGGAGTGGCTGATTACCAGCCTCTTGGGCACTGCCGGGGGCTGGGGCCTGCTGGTCATCGCCTTCATTGACTCCTCCTTCGGCACCCTGCCCATCATCAACGACGCCCTGGTCATCGCCCTTTCCATCCAGAACCCGGCAGGGATGGTGTTCTACGTCACCATGGCCACGGTCGGGTCCATCCTGGGCTGCCTGACCATCTTCTACTTGGCGCGCAAGGGCGGCGATGTGGCCCTGCACAAGAAGATGAGCCAGCAGCAGATCGACCGCATCCGCGGCTGGTACGAGAAGAACGAGTTCCTGACCGTCGCCATCCCGGCCGTGATGCCGCCGCCCACGCCCTTCAAGCTCTTTGTGTTGGCTGCCGGCGTTTTCCAGGTGCGGCTGCGCTATTTCGTGGCGGCGCTGGCGGTGGGCCGTGGCGTGCGCTACCTCATGTGGGGCTTGCTGGCCATCCACTACGGCGAGCAGACCATCGTTTTTCTGCGCAGCAATTTCCTGCAGGTATCGGGTATGGTTGTCGCCCTGATGTTGTTTGTGTTCCTGGTTTTTCGGGTGATGGAGCGCTATCGCAACCGCCGCAGCACGGCCCTCAGTTCCTAGGCAAGCTTA
Source organism: Candidatus Acidiferrales bacterium (assembly GCA_035282985.1). Classification (GTDB taxonomy): domain Bacteria; phylum Acidobacteriota; class Terriglobia; order Acidiferrales; family 2-02-FULL-67-57; genus DATEUS01. The sequence goes on along the minus strand of DATEUS010000327.1, from coordinate 639 downwards.
GTCGTTCCCGTCCCGGCGAATGGCTTCCTCTCTGACCTGTAGCTTGGCGTCCAGCTCAATGCGGGCCGAGAAGTTGTAGAAAGACCGCCCGCCGGTGGCGTACCGCAGGTCTTCCAGTTTGACCTCCCAGCCGCCACCGACCGCGGGAACAATCTCCGCCTGAGGGAATCGCGCCCAGGAGACAAACGTCTGTCCTGTCTGGCTGGCCAGCGCTGCCTCCAGCGGTGGTGATGGCTCCGGCTTGTAGCGGGTGGAAAAAGTCTCGAAGCTGCGGCCCGCGCCGAGCAAGTTCATGTCGGCGACCTCGAAGGTGGTGCCAGTTTCCACCACCCCGCGCCAGCGAAACGGGCTGAAGGGTGTGGGGAAGGCTCCGGCGCGCACCGGACTGCGGTTGTTATAAAGCCGCGACTCCAGTTGCGCTACCGCCTGACTGTGCAGGTTGTACCGGCCGGCGGCCAGCAGCGCACACACGACCAGCGCCACCCAAGCGCCCTGGCGCGCGCCCGCCGGGCTGCGACGGGCGCCGATTTCTTCGGCGATCAGGCGGAACAGGGCCGGCAGGGCCAACCCCAACAGAAGAACGACCAGCAGCCACAAATCCAGTCCCGGAAACCAGTCCAGGGCGTAGCGGGTGCTGCG
>DATEUS010000326.1:0-3224 GCA_035282985.1 Candidatus Acidiferrales bacterium | reverse complement strand
CTGGCGCCGCGGCCCGCGATGCTCTGCTGCGGCAGGTGCCGGCGCCGGTGCGCTGGGAAGAATCGGTGCGCAAACTGATTGCCCTGGGCTGTGATACGTTTGTCGAGGTCGGGCCCGGCAAGGTGCTCACCGGGCTGTTGCGCCAGATTGACAAGAGCATTACCGGCCTGAACGTGGAAGACCCACCCAGCCTGGAAGCGACTCTCGCCCGCCTGGGGGGCGAGAGGCGGGAGGCAGCGTCGTGAACGTCAAAGACCGCATCGCCATCGTCACCGGAGCCTCGCAGGGGATCGGGCGGGCCACCGCGCTCCTGCTGGCCGAGCGTGGCGCCCGCGTGGCATTGGCAGCGCGCAACCAGGAAAAGTTGACTGCGCTCGAAGCTGAAATCCGCCAGCAGGGCGGCGAAGCTCTGGCCGTGCCGCTCGACGTCGCCAGCGAAGAGCAGATCAAGGCCGGTTTCGCCCGCATCCACGAGCACTTCGGCCGGGTGGACATCCTGGTGAACAACGCCGGCATCGCCCGCGACCAGCTCGCCCTGCGTATGAAGCGCGCTGACTGGGACGCGGTGCTCGAGACCAACCTCACCGGCGCCTACCTGTGCATCCAGCAGGTCATGGGGGGAATGCTGCGACAGCGCTCCGGGCGCATCATCAACGTCACCTCGGTGGTGGCGCAGACTGGCAACCCCGGCCAGGCGAACTACATTGCCTCCAAGGCGGGGTTGATCGGCCTGACGCGGGCGCTGGCGGTCGAGCTGGCCTCGCGCGGCATCACCGTCAACGCCGTCGCTCCCGGCTTTATCATTTCCCCTATGACCGATCCGCTGTCGGACAAGGTCAAGCAGGCCTTGATCGACCGGATTCCGCTGGGGCGGATGGGCACCGACCGCGAGGTGGCGACCGGCATCTGTTTTCTGGCCTCGGACGAGGCCTCCTACATCACTGGGCACGTGCTCGACATCAACGGCGGACTCTACTTCGCGTAGGCGAGGGAGAAAAGCAGGTCCCTCTCTGCGCTCGGGATAACAAATGACGGGCCACGTGCTGGACATCAACGGTGGTTATTCTCTGACTTAGGGCAAGGCCATGTGGGCTATTGCTTTGCTTATCGGTGTGGTTTTCTTGATTCATCTTAACGGCTTTCTTCGGGGGGCATGGAAACCACAAATAGATGCCTTCCTGAGCGTGTGTTGGATAGTTCTTCTGGTGATCATTTTCATTCAGTTGAGTTGGAAGATCGGTCTAGCATGGGTTGCAGGCTCTTACCTGCTCGGCTTCGTCCTGAGACCGTTGGCTGCTGTGGCTGCGAGCATGATCCTTCGAAGGTGAGGTAGAGCAGGATGGCCGACGGCCTTCCTGCGGTTGCCGGGCTGCCAGAAGCTGTGCGTAGCCCTCGACTTCACTCCGGGGAAAGCCGCGCTACCAGTTCAACCCAGCGGCTCCTGCCGCTGGGCCCGGTGGCGGGAGCCACCGGGTTGAACGCACGGGCGGCTTCTCGGCGGGGCGACCCTTCACGGTCGCCAAGCAAACTCCGGGCTTTAGCCCTGAGGTGCAACCCTCAGGGCCTAAAGGCCCGCGGGGGTGGGGGACTTCTTGTCAACCCTGAAGGGTTGACCCGCCTGGTAGGGCGTTTGGCTTGACCCTGCGGGCAACGCCCGACTAGAATGAGGCGCTCCGGCGTCCTACGGAGAGTCAGCCGAGCCTGCCGGCAGGCAGGGAGGAAATCACACTATGGTGTCAGTGCGAGAGAAGGTGAAGCAGATCATCGTGGAGCAGTTGGGTGTGGACGAAGCGGAAGTGACGGAAACGGCGTCCTTCGTGGACGATCTGGGGGCGGACTCGCTCGACACCGTCGAGCTGGTGATGGCGTTCGAGGAGGCCTTCAGCATCGAGATTCCGGACGAGGACGCGGAGAAAATCACCACCGTCAAGGACGCCATCGAGTACATCGAGAAAAAGAAGTCCTGATTCCTCTGGTGTTCGCCCCCTGTCCCAGCCCGCGCTTGCCTTTCTTGGCGGAGGTGCGCTTGTGAGCGGTTCGACTCCGCGGGCCACAGGCCGTCGAGTGGTGGTCACCGGTGTGGGTATCCTCTGCGGGGTGGGCATCGGGACCGAAGAGGTCTGGAAGGCTCTCCAGGCCGGGCAGAGCGGCATTGCGCCCATTACCCTCTTTGACGCTTCCCAGCACCCTTGCCGCTTCGCCGGCGAGGTCAAGGGCTTCGACCCTCTCAACTGGGTGGAAAAGAAAGAGCTGAAAAAGATGGGGCGGTTCATCCAGTTTGCGCTGGCCGCCACCGACTTCGCCCTGGCCGCAGCTCAACTGAAGCTGAGCCCCGAGCTGGCCCCGCGCGCGGGGGTCTACATCGGCTCCGGCATCGGGGGGTTCGACGTCATCGAGCGCGAGCATTCAGCGCTGCTGGCCGGGGGCCCGCGCAAGATTTCGCCCTTTTTCATTCCCGCCTCCATCATCAATCTGGCGGCGGGCTACGTTTCCATCCGCGTCGGAGCGCAGGGGCCGAACTCAGCCACGGCCACCGCCTGCTCGGCCAGCGCCCACGCCGTGGGTGACAGCTACAAGATCATCGCCCGGGGCGACGCCGACGCCATGATCGCCGGCGGCACTGAAGCCGCCATCACCCCCATGGGCGTGGGCGGGTTCACCGCCATGCGCGCGCTCTCCACCCGCAACGACGCGCCGGAGCGCGCCAGCCGCCCATTCGATGCCGAGCGCGACGGCTTCGTCATCGGCGAAGGCGCCGGCATCCTCATCCTGGAAGCGCTGGAAGTGGCCCAGCGCCGCAACGCCCCCATCCTGGCCGAGCTGGTCGGCTACGGCATGAGCGGCGACGCCTTCCACATCACCCAGCCGGAAGAGAACGGCGCCGGCGCCTACCGCGTAATGGAAGCCACGCTCAAAGACGCCGGGGTGAAACCCGAGGCGGTCGGCTACATCAACGCCCACGGCACCTCGACCCCGCTGGGCGACAAGATTGAGACGTTGGCGATCAAACGCCTCTGGGGCGAGCACGCCAAGAAAGTCGCGGTCAGTTCAACCAAGTCCATGACCGGGCACCTGCTGGGCGGGGCCGGAGGCCTCGAAGCCGGCATCACCGTGCTGGCGCTGCGCGACCAGGTCCTGCCGCCCACCATCAACTACGAGAAGCCCGACCCCGACTGCGACCTCGATTACGTCCCCAACCAGGCGCGTAAGACCAAGATGCAGTA
>DATEUS010000325.1:0-2478 GCA_035282985.1 Candidatus Acidiferrales bacterium | reverse complement strand
ATCAATACCGAAGCGCTGGCGCAGCTCTTCGAGCAGTACCAAGGGACCTGGCTGGGGCTGTTCAACATCTTCTCCGGCGGCAGCTTCGCGCGCATGTCGATCTTCGCCCTCGGCATCATGCCCTACATCACCGCCTCCATCATTCTGCAATTGATGACGGTGGTCTGGCCCTACTTGGAGCGGTTGCAAAAGGAAGGCGAGCTCGGCCGACGCAAGATCACCCAGTACACCCGCTACCTGACCGTGTTCCTGGCCGCTTTTCAGGCGTTGATGATTGCGGTCACGCTGATGCGGCAGTCGGTGGTGGGCAACGTGCCCCTGGTGACCAGTCCCGGCATGGGCTTCCTCTTGATGACGGTTCTCACCCTGACCGCCGGCACCATCTTCATCATGTGGCTGGGGGAGCAGATCAGCGACCGCGGCATCGGCAACGGGATGTCACTCATCATCTTCGCCGGCATCGTGGTGGGCTTGCCGCGGGCCATCAGCGAGATCTACTCCAAGGGGTTCGAGACCGGCGAGTGGCAGTTGCACCACCTGCTGGCGCTGGTGGTTCTGATGGTGGCCGTGGTGGCGATCATCGTTCTCGTGGAGAGCGCCCAGCGCCGCATCCCGGTGCAGTACGCGCGCCGGGTGGTGGGCCGCAAGATGGTGGGCGGAGCGATGACGTATCTGCCCGTCCGCGTCAACACCGGCGGCGTCATTCCCGTCATCTTCGCCAGCTCGGTGTTGGCCTTCCCGCAGACCATCGGCGCCGTTCTTCCCCAGAACCGCTACGTCCGCGACTTCACCCAAATGCTGGCCTGGGGCGAGCCGCTCTACACCGCGCTCTACATCGCCGCCATCATCTTCTTCTCGTATTTCTACGTTTCCATCATCTTCAACCCCGACGAGCTGGCCGACAACATGCGCAAGTGGGGCGGCTTCGTCCCCGGCATCCGCCCTGGGCGCAACACCTCCGAGTACGTGAACACCATTCTGACGCGAGTGACTTTCGTCGGGGGTCTCTACCTGGCGCTGATCTCCATCATTCCCGAGTGGATGATCTCCGGCATCCACCTCCATCACTTGCCGACCTGGATGGGCGGGCAGTTTATCGACGCCACTTTTCCTCGCTGGCTGCTGGAAGGGTTGGGGGTGAACTTCTATTTTGGCGGCACCTCGCTGCTGATCGTGGTGGGCGTGGCCATGGACACGGTGAACCAGATTGAGGCCCAGTTGACCATGCGCCACTACGAGGGCTTCACCACCCGCGGGCGCATTCGCGGACGGAGGTCGTAGCCCGGTGACGCCGGCGCAGAAACTGGCCCGACCACTCATCTTCCTGGGTCCGCCCGGGGCGGGGAAAGGCACGCAGGCGCGGGCGGTGGCGGAGCGGCTGGGCGTGCCGCAGATTTCCACCGGCGACATGTTTCGCGACCACGCCGCTCGCGGCACCGAACTCGGCCGGCAGGCCAAGACGGTGATGGAGCGCGGCGAGTTGGTCAGCGACGACATTGTGGTGGCGATGGTGGCCGAGCGCATCCGAGCGGCGGACTGCGCCCACGGGTTCATTCTCGACGGTTTCCCGCGCACGCGGGAGCAGGCGGAGCGATTGGAGACGTTGCTGGCGGAAGCAGGCTGGCCGGGCGCGCTTGCCGTCAATCTGCGCGTGAGTTATACTGATCTGATTCGCCGGCTCACCGGACGCCGTACGTGCGCCGTCTGCGGGGAGATTTACAACATTCACCACCGACCCCCCAAGCGGGCGGGCCGGTGCGACCGCGATGCCGGCGAACTGGTGCAGCGCGCCGATGACCGGGAAGAAGTGATTCGGGAGCGCCTGAACCAGTACGACCAGCAGACCAAGCCGCTGGTCGACTTCTACCGCCAGCGTCAGGCCTTGGTGGAGATTGAGGGCGAAGGGTCGCCCGACGAGCTGACCGCGCGGCTGCTGGGGGAGTTGGAGCCGCTGGTATTCGCCGGGGCCGGGAAGAAGTCATGATTGAGTGCAAATCGCCGGCGGAGCTGGAAAAGATGCGCGCTGCGGGCCGAGTGGTGGCGCGGGTCCTGCAGGCGGTGACGGCCAAGGTGGCTCCGGGCGTGACCACGCTGGAGCTGGAGGTGATCGCCGAGCGCGAGATCGCTGCCGCCGGCGCCCAGTCGGCCTTCAAGGGCTACCAGGGTTATCCCTGCGTGCTGTGCACGTCGGTGAACGATGAGATTGTGCACGGGATTCCCTCCGAGCGCAAGCTGCGGACGGGTGACATCATTTCGATTGACGTGGGAGCGAAATTGGACGGCTATTACGCCGATATGGCCACCACGGTGGCGCTGGATCCGGTGAGCCCGGAGGCCGCCAAGCTGCTGCGGGTCACCCGCGAAGCCCTCGACCTGGCGGTGGCCCAGGTGCGCGACGGCGCCTACGTGGGCGACATCTCCGCCGCTGTCCAGCAGCACGTCGAGGCCGCCGGCTTCAGCGTGGTGCGCGAGTTCGTC
>DATEUS010000324.1:0-4306 GCA_035282985.1 Candidatus Acidiferrales bacterium | reverse complement strand
CTGGCCGCGTATAACGCGCCCTACGAGGAACTCCAGGCGTTCTTCCACCGCCACCTGCCTCAAGACCCGCAACTGTTCAACGAGTACCACGCCCTGCTGGTGGCGGTGGGGAAGAGCTACTGCCATCCGGCACAGCCCAATTGCGCTTCCTGCCCGCTGGGCGTCGAACTGGAGCCGAGCGATGGCCGCCGCTGAGCCGCATCGGCGTCGCCGCTGGGTGCTGCGGGGCCTGGCCTTCGCTGTTTTGCTAGGCCTGGTCTTTGTCTTGGGCTCCATCAACGTGCCCTTTCTCGAGCCCGACGAGCCCTCCGAGGTCATCCTCCTCTACGTCTTCTCCGGCATCGTCTTCCTGGCCTTTGTCATTTATGGCCTGGTCCTCACCCGCTACCTGGTCCGGCTCTACACCGAGCGCCGCCAGCAGGTGCTGGGCACCAAGTTCAAGACCAAGATGGTGGCGGGAGCGCTGGCCCTGTCGCTGTTGCCGGTGATCGCGCTGTTCTTTCTCAGCTACGCCATGCTCAACCGCACGCTGGCCAAGTGGTTTCCCCGGCCACTGGAAATCGTCCGCGACGACGCCGTGTTCATCGTCGCTCACCTCTACCGCGAACATGAAGATCGTACCCGCCAACTGGCGGCCTCCATGGCTGAAGACCCTGACCTGCAACGCCAATTGGCTGCCGGCGATGCCGCCGCCCTCCAGCAAACCCTGAAATCTCTTGCTGAACTCCGCCAACTGCAATGGGCAGCCGTCGTTGACCGGAACGACCAGCCCGTCGCCGTCTACCGCCAGCCCGCCGTGGCGGGCAGCCAGGCCGACTTTCTCGCCAGACTGCCTCAACTGCTCGAACCGCGCGCGGCTGTGGCCTACACCACCTCGGAGAAACTTGCCGAGGATCAGTTTTCCCTGGCGCGGGTGCGGGTGGAAACGCCGCGGGGCGATACCCTGGGCGCAGTGGCGGTGGCGGTCGCGCTTCCCTCGGAACTGGCAGCCAAGGTAGCGGAGATCGAACGGGAATCTGCCTCCTACGAGGCGCTGACGCAGCGGCGCAAGAGCTATCGCTGGCAGGCCTTGCTCATTCTGCTGCTGATTACGGTTCTGTTGCTGCTGGCTGCCACCTGGTCGGCCTTGCAGCTTTCCAAGCAGGTCACCATCCCCATCCAGGCCCTGGCTGTCGCGACAGAGGAAGTATCCCGCGGCAACTTCGACTACCGCGTCGATGTGCCGGCCCGCGACGAGTTGGGCACGCTGGTGCGCTCCTTCAACCAGATGACCGCGCAGATCGGCGAGGGCCGCCGCAGCCTGGAGCAGGCGGTGCTCGAACTCGACCACCGCCGCCAGTGGATCGAGGCCATCCTGGAGAGCATCCCCACCGGGGTCGTTACTTTGAGTTCCGACCTGCGCATCCTCAAAGCCAACGCCGGGGCCCATCTGTGGCTGGGCGATTCACCCGAATCGGGCGAGCCCGCCGACGGTGCGCGTCTCCTGGATCGGTTGAGCGGGGAGACGGCTCAGGCGTGCTCGGAACTCTTCGCCCAGGCGGCCCAGACTGGCTTTGCCTCGCGCCAGTTGGATTTTCGGCTCCAGAGCCGGATCGCTCACGTCGCTGTCAGCGTCTCTGCCCTGCGCCGTGGCGGACAAAGCGAGGGCTACGTTCTGGTGCTGGACGACTTGACCGACCTGCTCAAAGCCGAAAAGGTGGCGGCCTGGAAGGAAGTAGCCCAGCGGATGGCCCACGAAATCAAGAATCCGCTCACCCCCATTCAGCTTTCCGCCGATCGCATCCGCCGCTACCTCGAGCGCGAACCCGACGCCGATCCGGCTGAGAAAGCCCGCTACCACGACCTGATCGCCCAATGCGCTGGCCTCATCGCGCGGGAGGTGCAAGGGCTCAAGACGCTGGTGGATGAGTTTTCCAGTTTTGCGCGCTTCCCGGTAGCCAAGCCCGTGCCCACCCACCTCAATGAGGTGGTGAAGAATGCCGTGGCGCTCTACACCGACGCCCGCAACGGCGTGGAGATTTCCTCCGAGCTGGCGAGCAACCTTCCGCCCATCAGCGGCGACCCGGCGCTGTTGCGACGGGTACTGGTCAACCTGATTGACAACGCCACCGAGGCAGTCTCGGCCGCCGCGGCCAAGAACGTTGTCATTCGCACCCACTTCGATCCCGCGAGCGGTTGCGTGGAACTGAGCGTGGCCGACAGCGGCCCCGGCATCTCGCCCGAGCACAAAGAGCGGCTGTTCCTGCCCTTCTTCTCCACCAAGCCCAGCGGGATGGGGCTGGGGCTGGCCATCGTCAGCCGGATCGTGGCCGAACATCGGGGCACGATCCGAGTGGAAGACAACGCCCCCTGCGGCACCCGCTTTGTCCTGCAATTCCCCGCCGAGCATCGCGTGGCCGCGTGAACTCCATGGCCCACGCCTCCATCCTCGTTGTTGACGACGAACAGGGCATCCGCACCTCGCTGGAGGAGATTTTGCGTGAAGAAGGCTGGGAGGCCGCCTCGGTGGCCACGGGCGAAGACTGCCTCCAGGCCATGGACGAGCGCCCCTATGATCTGGTGGTTCTCGACGTCTGGCTCCCGGGCCTGGACGGCCTGGAAGTGCTCCGTCGCCTGAAGGAGCGGGAGCTGGCCCCGGTGGTGCTGATGATCTCCGGGCACGGCACCATCGAGACGGCGGTCAAGGCCACCAAGCTGGGCGCGTTTGACTTCATCGAAAAGCCACTCTCGATGGAAAAGACGGTGCTGCTGGTGCGGCACGCGCTGGAGCATCTGCGCCTGGCGGAAGAGAACCGCGAGCTGCGCCAGCAGTTGCGCGCCCGCTACCGCATCATCGGCGAGAGCATCCCTATGAAGGCACTCCGCCAGCAACTGGCCCTGACCGCTCCCACCAACGGCCGGGTGCTGATCTACGGCGAGAGCGGCACGGGCAAGGAATTGGTGGCCCGGGCGCTGCACGCCGGCTCTTTGCGCGCCGGGCGGGCGTTCGTGGAAGTGAACTGCGCCGCCATCCCCGAGGAGCTGATCGAGAGCGAGCTCTTCGGCCATCGCAAAGGGGCCTTCACCGGCGCGGCAGAAGACAAGGTGGGCAAGTTCCAGAAAGGCGACGGCGGCACGGTCTTCCTGGACGAAGTGGGCGACATGAGCCTGCGCACCCAGTCCAAGGTTCTGCGCGTGCTGGAGGAGCAGCGCTTCGAGCCGGTGGGCGCCGGCACCGCCGTCGAGGTGGACGTGCGCGTCATCGCCGCCACCAACAAGAACCTCGAGGAAGAGATCACCCGCGGACGCTTTCGCGAAGACCTCTTCTACCGGCTCAACGTGATTCCCTTCTATGTGCCGGCTCTGCGGGAAAAGGTGGAAGACATCCCCTTGCTGGCCGACTACTTTCTGGCCGAGTTCGCCTCCGCCTACGGGCGCCGCAAGAAGGAGATGTCCCCGGAGGCGCTGGAGGTGCTGGAGGCCTACGCTTGGCCGGGCAACGTGCGGGAGCTGAAGAACCTGGTGGAGCGCCTGGTGATCATGGTGCCGCAGCAGCGCATCGAAGCCCGCCATCTGCCGCCCGAGATTTTCAGCAGCGCCGAGCGAGCCTCCGTCACCGCCACCTTGGAAGAAGTCCGCACAGACTCCGAGCGCGAATTCATTCTGCGCAAGCTGGAAGAAAACCGCTGGAACATCACCCGCACCGCCAGTGCCATCGGCCTGGAACGCTCCCACCTGCACCGCAAGATGAAGAGCCTGGGAATCTCCTCGCGTGAACGCGCGGCAAAGCAGTAAGCTGAACAACTTGTGCCACTCTTGTTCGCATTGTTCATTTGTGATGAACCCCAAGATAAGGTAGATCTCATCGCCAATGAGCGACACCCGCTGGCATGATCCTAAGCGCACGCCTCTGTCGAATGGTCCCTTCAGGGCCGTTACTCCGCCTGGTACCCCTAAAGTCCGACTCATCAATGACGGACAACTCGTCGAGTACCTTCTGCCATATCCTATGCACATTATTGATAACGCCGCGTGGTCCCCGGTCAAGTGCAGGTTGACCAACCGACCTGTAGAGATCTGGAAGCCCATCCCCGTCAACCAATCATTTGAGCCAGAAGAAAGAGCCGGGAATGAATTGCCGGATGCCTTTTGCTCTATCGTTCGAGTATTCACGGCGGCTGACGCGCACGCCGAGTTTCCTACACCTGGTGAAATGTGGCCCCTTGTAGAGTCTTTACTGAGTTGGGTGCGCGTGAAGGCACGCCATTATTGGCTCCTCCACGGCGTCACTGGATTCGCTTCTCTATTCCGGGGATCAATATTCACG
>DATEUS010000323.1:0-4328 GCA_035282985.1 Candidatus Acidiferrales bacterium | reverse complement strand
TTTGTCGCCGCCATCGCCGAGACCAACCGCAACCCCTTTGACCTGCCCGAAGCGGAGTCGGAGTTGGTGGCCGGCTTTCACACCGAATACAGCGGCTTCCGCTTTTCCCTGTTCTTCCTGGCCGAGTACGCCGCCATGGTCTTGGTCAGCTCCATCGCCGTCACCCTGTTCCTGGGCGGCTGGCTGCGCCCCTTTGCCCGCGTGGCCGCTTTTGATTTCCTTGATTTTGTCCCCGCCCTCGTTTTTGCCGCCGCGGCGGCCTGGTGTCTGCGGGCGGTTCTGCGACTCCCGCGCGGCCGGGAGTGGCGCTGGCAGCGGCTGATGCTCTACTTGCTGGGAGCGGGCGCCGTGCTGGTCTTCCTGGTCTTGCTCCTCCCGGTTCGGGTCGATGGCCGGCTCGCTTTTCCCGTCCTAGGGGCCATCCAGGGCGTGTTCTGGTTCATGGTCAAAGTGACGGCTTTGCTGTTCGGCTTTATCTGGTTCCGGGGCACGTTTCCCCGCTACCGGTTCGACCAGCTGATGAGTCTGGGCTGGCGCTTCATGATTCCGCTGGCAATCGTGAACGTGATCTTCTGTGGTCTGGGCATCGTCCTGAGCAAAAAGTCAGGCTGGAATCTGACCGCAAGCCTGTGGCTGGCGACAGCCGCCACGCTGCTGGTGGCGGTGCTGTTGGTGGGACGGCGGCGAGTGTAGGCAAGCGATGATCTTCTATCAAGCCACATTCTACACATTGGCGGCGGTGGCGGTGGTTTCGGCCCTACTGGTGGTGACACGGCGCAATCCTGTCCACAGCGCCATTTACCTGATTATCACCCTGCTCTCGGTGGCCTTGCTTTACCTGCAGTTGCAGGCGGAGTTCCTGGCCGCGGTCCAGATCATTCTCTACATCGGTGGCATCATGGTGCTGTTTCTCTTCGTGATCATGCTGGTGCGGCTGGACGTTGCCACCCGGCAGGCCCCCTTCAACCGGCAAGGGCTGGTGGCCGGTGTGGCCGCCTTGGTCTTATTGGTGGAATTCGCTGGCGCGATCTACTTGGGGCGGGGAACTGCCGAGTTGCCTCGGGCGGCCGCCGGTGCTCTGCAGCCCAATACCGAGCAGATTGGCCGGATGCTTTTTCAGAACTACATGCTGCCGTTCGAGATCGCCTCGCTGCTCTTGTTGGTGGCGATGGTGGGAGCGGTGGTGATGGCCAAGAGGAGATAGGGAAGGGCAATGGTTCCCACCTGGCACTATCTGATGCTGGCGGCGGCGCTCTTTACCATCGGCGTCATTGGCGTCCTCACGCGACGCAACGTGATCATTATCCTGATGTCGCTCGAGCTCATCCTCAACGCTGTCAATATCAACCTGGTGGCGTTCGCCCGTGACCTGGCCGATGTGTCCGGCCAGATTTTCGCCATCTTTGTGATTACGGTCGCCGCGGCCGAGGCCGCTGTGGGGCTGGGGATTCTGATCGCTCTCTTCCGCAATCACGACACCGTGAACGCAGATGAGATTGACCTGTTGAAGGGGTAAGCGACGCGTATGCCGGAGAGCTTCATCGCTAACGTTTGGCTGGTGCCGTTCCTGCCGGCGGCCAGCGCTCTCTTGATGCTGCTTTTCGGACGGCGGCTTCCCCGCGCCGTCATCAGTTGGCTTTGCTGCGGGACAGTATTCCTGTCCTTCCTGGTGTCGGTGGGGATCTTCCGGGAATTGCTGCGCCTGCCGGCAGACGACCGGCTGCGGGAAGTCACGCTCTTCACTTGGATTCCCTCCATCCCTTATATGACCGATGCCGGCGCCTCCACCCACTTCCAGGTACTGTGGGGCTACCTGGTGGACCCGCTCTCCAGCCTGATGATTTTGGTGGTTACTGGGGTGGGCTTCCTGATTCACGTTTACTCCGTCGGCTACATGGCCCACGAAGGCGGTTACTATCGCTACTTCGGCCACTTGAATCTGTTTATGTTCATGATGCTGACGCTGGTGCTGGCCAGCAGCTTTCTGCTCTTGTTTGTGGGCTGGGAAGGGGTGGGGCTTTGCTCCTACCTCCTGATTGGCTTCTGGTTCCGCAAGAAGAGCGCCTCCGACGCGGGCAAGAAGGCTTTCATCGTCAACCGGGTGGGCGACGCCGGCTTTCTGCTGGGCATCTTTTTCCTGGCGACGACTTTCGGGACGCTGAGTATTCTCGGAGTGAACAAAGCCCTGGCCAGCGGCACCTTTGCCGTGGGCCATCCCGCCATCTCCGCCATCGCCTTGTTGCTCTTTATCGGGGCAACGGGGAAGTCAGCGCAGATTCCGCTCTATGTCTGGCTGCCGGACGCGATGGAAGGCCCCACCCCGGTGAGCGCACTTATTCACGCCGCCACCATGGTGACGGCAGGCGTTTATATGGTGGCGCGTGCCAATGCCCTCTATCAGTTGGCGCCCTCCGTCCTGGCCATCGTCGCGGTGGTGGGCGCGCTGACCGCGATCTACGCTGCCTCCATGGGGATGGTGCAGAACGACATCAAGCGCGTGCTGGCCTATTCCACCATCAGCCAGCTCGGCTACATGTTTCTGGCCTGCGGCATGGGCGCTTTCGCCGTGGGCATCTTTCATCTTTCCACACACGCCTACTTCAAAGCTCTGCTATTTCTGGGCTCCGGGGCGGTGATTCATGCGCTAAGCGGAGAACAAGACATTCGCAAGATGGGCGGTCTGTGGTCGAAGCTGCCCATTACCGGCAAGACTTTTGCCTTGGGGGCGCTGGCCATCGCCGGCATTCCCCCTTTGGCGGGCTTCTTCAGCAAGGACGAAATTCTCTGGCGCACCATCGCCAATGGCGTTGGGCACGCGGCGCCTCTCCCTCTGATTCTGTGGGGGATCGGCAGTTTGACAGCGGTGATGACGGCCTTCTACATGTTCCGTCTCGTCTTTCTGACCTTTTTCGGGGAGTCGCGCGTGGACCCCGAAGTCGAGCACCATGTGCACGAAGCGCCGCGCTCCATGACCGTTCCGCTCATCCTCTTGGCGATTCTGTCGGTCATCGGCGGCTGGGTGGGCATCCCGGCTTTGTTGGGCGAACCAGTAGGAATGCCGAATCTGGTCGAGCATTTCCTGGAACCGGTTTTTGTCCCGGTTGCAGCGGTCACCGCTGCCGACCATTCACACGCCTTGGAGTTCGGCTTGATGGTTTTCTCGGTGTTGGTGGCGGCGTTAGGCATCTGGATTGCCTACCAGTTTTACCTGAAGCACCCTGACATCCCCGAGCAGCTGGCGCGGCGCTTCAGCGGACCTTATCGGTTGGTTTACAACAAGTATTACGTGGATGAAATCTACGACAGCGTGTTCGTCGAGGGGCCGGTCATGGGCAAGGCGCTAGGCACCAGTCTGGCGCGCTTCGACCTGAACGTCATTGACGGCCTGGGGGTGGACGGCTCGGCCTGGCTGACCCGCTTCACCTCGCGCCTCTCGATTTGGTGGGACACCTGGATTGTTGACGGCTTGGTCAATCTGTTGGGCACGGTAGTGTGGCTGCTGAACTGGCCGGCGCGGGCCGTGCAAACCGGGCTTGTGCAGCGCTACGCCCTCTGGATGGCGGCTGGGGTTGCGCTGTTGTTGATTTATTACCTGCCACGATATTGGCATGTGATTGTTGGCTCATGAGGTGAAACGGTGGGGCTGACGCCTGAAACCATTCTCAACTGGATACTGTTTACGCCACTGGTGGGAGCCGCGGTGATCCTTCTAATACCCGGCACGCAGAAGAATCTGATTCGCTGGCTCGCCAATCTGTTTATGTTTGCCGGCCTCCTGGTCTCTCTGCCGCTGGTGTTCATGTTCGACAATGCTGCCGACGGCTTTCAGTTCGAGATAGTCGCCGACTGGATCCCTTCCATCGGCGTGCAGTACCGCCTGGGCATCGACGGCATCAGCTACCTGCTCATCATGCTGACCACGGTGCTGGGCTTCATCGCCGTCCTGTCTTCCTGGGCCTTCATTCAGCACCGCGTCAAAGAGTACTACCTCATGTTCCTCATCCTGCAGACCGGGATGCTGGGCGTCTTTATGGCGCTGGACTTCTTCCTCTTCTACGTCTTCTGGGAGGTGATGCTGGTGCCGATGTATTTCATCATCGGCATCTGGGGCCACGAGCGCAAGCTCTACGCCGCCATCAAGTTCTTCCTCTACACCCTGCTGGGCTCGGTGCTGATGCTGCTCGGTATCCTGGCTCTCTATTTCTGGCACGCCAGCCTCCACGAGAGCGGCGCCCTCTGCCCGGCCGTCGGAATCGCCAGCCATACGGTGGCGGAGTTCTATACCTTCAGGGTCCCCGTATTCCTGGAACTGGGCCGGCTGCTGCCCT
>DATEUS010000322.1:0-11341 GCA_035282985.1 Candidatus Acidiferrales bacterium | reverse complement strand
GCGCTACGCCGCCCTTGGGTTGAAGGCCATCGCCGAAACTTACAGCGGCGAGGCTGGCCGGGCGCGCTTCCGCAAAGACGGCTACGCCGAGGAGATGCTGGAGCACTGGCACGGCGCCGGCACTCGCACCATGAAGATCGGTTCCTCGCTGCCCGTTCACGGCGTCATCGGCAAGTTCGGCCTGTTCCGTTTCGGCAACATGATGGGCCTGCTGGACCACCACGTGCGCAAGGTGCCCCCCGAGCAGGCCCAGGGGGCGCGGGAGTGGACCGAGTATACCTGGCGGGGCGACCAGGCCCCTGGCCAACCCTTCGTCCACGGCCTGCAAACTTCGGATTGCGACTTAAACGACATGCGGCATTCGCGACTGAACATCCAGGTGGGCAAGAACCTGATTGAGAACAAAATGCCCGACTCTCACTGGATGACGGAGATCATCGAGCGCGGCGGCAAGATCGTCAACATCGCCCCGGAGTACAACTGCCCGGCGACCAAGGCCGATTACTGGATTCCGGTGCGCCCCGGCCTGTCCGACACCGCCATCTTTCTCTACCTCTCCAAATACCTGATGGACAACCAGCTCTATGACGCCGACTTTGTCCGGCGCTTCACCGACCTGCCCCTGCTGGTCCGCACCGACACCCTCAAGCGTCTCAAGCCCGAAGAGGTCTTCCCCGACTACCGGATGCCTGACATCTCCACCGGGCCTAGCTACCGCATCCAGGGACTCACCGGGGACCAGCGGCAGCGCGTGGGCGATTTCGTCGTTTACGACGAAAAATCCGGCGGCCTCAAGGCCATCACCCGCGACGACGTGGGGGACCGGCTCAAGCAAAAGGGAATCAGCCCGGCACTGGAGTGGAAGGGAACCCTCACCACCACCGACGGCAAGAAAGTGGAGGTGATGACGACCTTCGCGCTCTACCAGATTCACCTGCGGGATTACGACCTGGAGACGGTGGCCGAGATCACCGAAGCCGACAAGCAGTTGATCCAGCAGTTGGCCCATGACCTGGCCACCCTCAAGCCGGCCGCCATCCACCACGGCGAAGGCATCAACCACTACTTCCACGCCACCCTGCACAACCGCGCCGTCCACCTGCCCATGATGTTGACCGGGAACTTCGGCAAGCACGGCGCCGGCGTCTTCACCTGGGCGGGCAACTACAAAGGGGCGGTCTTCCAGGGGTCGCCGTGGTCGGGTCCGGGCGCGGGGGCCTACAGTGCCGAGGACCCGTTCCATCCTGTGCTTGATCCTCGGGCGGAAATCAAGCAGGAGAACGTCCGCCACACCGTGCACGGCGAGGAGGTGGGCTTCTGGGGGGCGGGCGACCGGCCGCTGATTGTCGACACCCCGCGGGGGCGGAAAGTCTTCACTGGCAAGACCCACATGCCCACACCCACCAAGCTGATGTGGTACAACAACGCCAACCTGCTCAACCAGGCTAAGTGGATCTATCACCTCCTCACCAACGTCAACCCCAAGGTGGACATGATCGTGGATCAACAGATCGAGTGGACCGGCTCGGCCGAGTACGCCGACCTGGTGCTGCCGGTGAACTCTTGGGTGGAGTTCCAAAGCCTGGAGGCCGCCAGCTCCTGCTCCAATCCCTTCCTGCAGTTGTGGGGCGGCAAGAAGTACAAGGCCAGCCAAGGCATCGAACCCCTGCACGACACCCTCGACGACGGCATGGTCTTCGCCAAGGTGGCGGAGAAACTCAGCGAGTTGAGCGGAGACAAGCGCTTCCGCGACTACTGGCACTTCGTGCTGAACGGTGAGACCGAGGTCTATCTGGATCGCGTCTTCGGCGCCTCCACCACCACCCGCACGAAAGACGGTCGAAAGTACAGTGCCCGGGAGATCATGGAAGGAGCCTACGGAAACGAGCCCGGCTCGGTGCTGATGCTCTATCGCACCTATCCCCGTGTGGCCTTCTTCGAACAGGTGCACGACTCCTTGCCGTTCTACACCGACACCGGCCGGATGAATGCCTACTGCGACATCCCGGAGGCAATTGAGTACGGGGAGAATTTCATCGTCCACCGCGAAGGCCCCGAGGCCACGCCCTACCTGCCCAACGTGATCGTCTCCGCCAATCCCTATATCCGTCCCCAGGATTACGGCATTTCTTTGCAGGCGATGGATGCCGACCTGCGCCAGGTGCGCAACGTCAAGCTGCCCTGGCCGCAGGTGAGGCGCACGCGGAACCCGCTCTGGGAGCGCGGCTTTCGCTTCTTCTGTTCCACCCCCAAGAGCCGGCACACAGTCCATTCCTCCTGGAGCGTGGTGGACTGGAACTGGATCTGGTCGGACAACTTCGGCGACCCCTATCGCAAGGACAAGCGCGCCCCTGGCGTTGCCGACCGGGAGATACAGATGAATCCGTTGGCGGCCAAGGAGCTAGGGATCGAAGATGGCGACTACGTCTACGTCGATGCCAACCCCACCGACCGGCCCTTTATCGGCTGGCAGAAGGACCCGGCGCGCTACAAGGCCTTCCGCTGCATGGTGCGGGTGAAATACAACCCGGGCCTGCCACGCAATTTCACCGTCATGAAGCACACCGGCTGGATTGCCACCGAGCGCACGGTCAAGGCGCACGAGACCCGCCCCGACGGCCGCGCCCTGGCCGAGGACACCGGTTACCAGGCCAGCTACCGTTATGGGAGCCACCAGTCCATCACCCGAGCCTGGATGATGCCCATGCACCAGACCGACACCCTCTTTCACAAGAAGACCGGGGCGATGGGTTTTGTCTTCGGCTTTGCCATCGACAACCACGCCATCAACAGTGTTCCCAAGGAGACCCTGGTCCGGGTGGTGAAGGCTGAAGACGGCGGGCTGGGCGGCAAGGGTCTCTGGAGGCCCGGCACCACCGGCTTTTCGCCCGGCAATGAGAACGACGATGGGCAGCGCTACCTGCGTGGAGGATTCATTCGAGTCAGAAGCTAGAGGCGGCCCGGGAGCTGACGAGAGGACAGGATGAGCAAGGAGTCGAACCGACGGCACGGCAGGGATAAGGAGCCGGAAGCCGACGATCCGATGGAGCTGCGGATGGTCCCGGTTCCCGGCGGGGATCCCGTCTTCATGGCCACCTGCCTGATCGAAGAGTACGCGCGCCTGGGGCTGGACGATGAGGCGATTCTGGCCCTCTTCCGCCAACCCATCTATCAAACCCACGCGCTCTACGAGGAACGAGGGGAAGCTTGGGTTCGCAACCTGATCCGCGGCGTGCTGGCGCGGACAGGTCGGCTGCGCGTCTCGGTGACGGTTCTGCATCACATCGGAGGGGGCGATGGCTAAGGTTTACAACTGGCAACTCGGACGGGAGATGCTCTATCCCTACGAGGAGAGACACTCGAAGCGGCAGTTTGCCTTCGTTTTCAACATCAACCGCTGCATTGGCTGCCAAACCTGCACCATGGCCTGCAAGTCCACCTGGACCTTCTCGCGCGGACAGGAATACATGTGGTGGAACAACGTGGAGAGCAAGCCCTATGGCGGCTATCCCCATTTTTGGGACGCCAAGCTGCTGGCCATGCTGGAACGGGCCAATCCCGGCGGCCAGGTGTGGAACGCTGCCGCGGTCACCGGCAACCGCTCCCCCTATGGCGTCTTCGAGGGGAAAACCATCTTCGATGCTGTCTCCGAAGAGCAGAACGAAGAAGGAGAGACCTTCCAGGAGACCTCCGGCCGCGTCCTGGGTTACCTCCCCAGCGACGACGATTGGGATGCGCCCAACATTTACGAAGACACCGCGCGCAGGCCCGAGAACCTCCACCGTCGTTGGGGCGGCGAGGGCGCTTCGCTGCCCGCGCACCAGAGCTGGTTCTTCCATCTGCAGCGCATCTGCAATCACTGCACCTACCCCGGTTGCCTGGCCGCCTGCCCCCGCCAGGCCATCTACAAGCGGCCCGAAGACGGCGTGGTGCTGATTGACCAGCAGCGCTGCCGGGGCTACCGCAAGTGCGTGGAAGGCTGCCCCTACAAGAAGTCAATGTACCGGGGGACGACGCGCACCTCGGAGAAGTGCATCGCCTGCTACCCTCGGCTGGAGGGCAAGGATGACTTCATCACCCCCGACGGGGTGCCGATCGAGACCCGCTGCATGGCCGCCTGCGTGGGGAAGATCCGCATGCAGGGCTTCGTCCGGATTGCCCGCGACGGCACGTGGGAGAGGGACCCGGACAACCCGCTCTACTACATGGTGAAGGAGGAGAAGATCGCTCTGCCGCTCTATCCGCAGTTCGGCACCGAGCCCAACGGCTACTACATTCCGCCCCGCTGGGTGCCGATGGATTATCTGGTGCAGATGTTCGGCCCGGGAGCGGCGCACGCGGTGGAAGCCTACGTCTGTCCCTCCCGCCGGATGCTGGGCCTGCTGCAGCTTTTCCGCGTGGCCCAGAAGATCATCGCTCGTTTCAAGCTGGTCGAGGGCAAGAAGGTGGGTGAGAGCGAGGTCAGCCTTCCCAGCGGCCAGAAGAAGACCTTGGAGATTTTCAACGACACCGTGATTGGCTACGACACCAAGGGTCGGCAGGTGGTTCAGCTCACGGTAGAAGAACCGCTCTTCGAGCGACCGCAAGAGCACTACAACAGCATCTGAGGAGGAGGGAGATGAGGACAGAAGTGCTGGAACTGGCGCCACTGCTCGCCCGGCGCGAGCTGTGGCTGCTGGTGTCGGCCGCCTCTGTCGATCCCTACCACCGGCAACGCTTTCAGATTCTCCGCGACTCAGGCTTCCGGGAGCGGACGCTGGCCGCGGCGGCGCTCCTCGCCCAGGAACATCCGGCAGTCGAACTGGGGCCGGCCGAGGTGGCGCCCAGCCAGTTGGCGCCACTGAGGTTCTTCGCTGCCCTCGATGCGGAAGGGGAAACCCTCGAAACCACCTATCGGCAACTGTTCGGGCTGACGGCGGTCTCGCAGCGCTGTCCCCCGTGCGAAATCGAATACGAGCCCAACACCGACGTGGCCTATCGCTCGCACCGGCTGGCGGACATCGCCGGTTTCTATCGGGCCTTTGGATTGCAGGTCGCGGCGCGGGCCGGGGAACGTCTGGACCACATCGCGGTGGAAGCCGAGTTCCTCTACCTGCTCCTGGCCAAGGAGGCGGCGGCGCTGGAGAGAGGGAATCAGGAGGGAGCCGAAATCTGCCGGGAGGCGCGACGGAAGTTCTTTCAGGAGCACGTGGGCTGGTGGCTGCCGGCCTTTTCTCGAGTGCTGTTGCGAGTAGCCCCGCCGGGGTACTACCGCGAGCTGGCCCGTTTCGTGGCCGGAGTGTCCTGCCTGGAAAGACTTAGCCTCGGATTGCCACCGTTTTCGGCGCCTGTCACCCCGAAACCTTCGGGAAAAGAACCGCAGGCGGCGTGCTTCAGTTGCCTTGGCGGTCCGCCGGAAGTCTGACGAGATTCGTGTTGCGCCTTGGCCACCGACGCCAGAGCCTCAGAGATCAAGAGGACAATTTCACCCAACCGGGACGTGGCCGATAGTCGTCGCGCTGAAGTGAGGACAGCCGGGAATCATCGATTTCTTCGCTGTGAGTCCGGCCCGGCCATGACCACTTGGGGTCACCCCTGCGGTCCGAATGGTCGGAAACCCCACCCTCGTGGGCTACCGACAGTCTGAGTTAGAGCCACACTCTTGACACGATCCTGCCCTTTGGCACTTCTTGCCCGAGCCGAAGCTGTTGAAGGGAGTGGCTGGGAGGCTAGGAATCGAACCTAGATTCTCGGATCCAGAGTCCGATGTCTTGCCAGTTAGACGACCTCCCAGCCGGAAGTCCTAGCGGCGAGACTCAAAGCTACTTTAGGCGGGCGGTGGAAAAGCTGTCAAGGCAGGCGCCGCGAGTCAGCGCGTGCTCGGCGGGATGATGGCGTTGGCGTTGTTCAACTCCACATAGTGGGTACGCCCGGCCTGGACTTCCACCGGAACCTCCCAGCGCAGGCGGACGTCGCCGGCGCGCACGTCCCGCCCGAGGTTGGTCAGCCAGTAGCGGCCTGGAGGGAGGTCGCTGAAGCGGGCGAAGCCTTCGTAGTCGGTCTCCGTCCGCGCCACCAGATAGTCGGCGTAGAGGAGTTGCAAGAACCTCTGCTGCACCCGTTCCTGGTGGCGCTCGAGCTGGCCTCGCCACTCCACCGCGGCGGAGATGCTGAGCAGGTGCTCGTCCATGGCCTGCTTGCTCTCGGGGTGGAGGATGGCGTAGCTGCGC
Organism: Candidatus Acidiferrales bacterium; assembly: GCA_035282985.1. Classification (GTDB taxonomy): domain Bacteria; phylum Acidobacteriota; class Terriglobia; order Acidiferrales; family 2-02-FULL-67-57; genus DATEUS01. Next base: position 5,132 of record DATEUS010000322.1, on the reverse strand, counting down.
ACCTCTTCCCAGTAGCGTTTCTCCGACGCCTCCCACTTCTCCGGGTTTTTCTCGCGGTCGGTGAGCTTGGCTTTGCGCTTGGGGAAGCCCAGGCCGACCATAATCAGGTTGCGGGTGACGTAGGCGTCGCGGAACTCGGGCACGTCCATGACGTCGTCCGCGGTCAGCAAAGCCAGGAAGTCTTCGCCCAGCAGCGTGACCGTGTGGTGGCGCTTCATCCAGGCTTTGAGCTCCGGGCTGACCTTGAGCCCGTCGACGAAGGCATCGAGGGCGGGCGGCGGCTCCTGCTGGCGAGCGGCTTCTTCAATGGTCTCCAGGCGGGCGCGCAGCAGGAAGAAAGGCTGCCGCATGACTTTCTCGGGGCGGCCGCCGCTGGGTGTCGCGCGAACGGAAAACTCCAGCGTGGCCTTGTCGCTCTGCGCGGCGGCAGAGAGGGCCAGCCCGAGGGCCACGAAGGGAACCAGCAACAAGGCCCGCCCGCGAGGTTTGGGGCCGAGCCGGCAGAGCCCGGATGTCACCGTGGAAATGGCAGAGCGCACGCTAAGACAGGCTAGAGCAGGCGGAAGTAGACTTCAAGGGCAAATTGCACCGGAACAGGTTTGCCAAAGCGCTCGGCGGGGCGGAAGCGCCAGATCTGCACAGCGCGGAGGGCGGCTTCATCCAAGCCCAACCCCAGGCTCTTCTGCACGCGGGCGTTGCGCACCCGGCCATCTTCGTCCACCACGGCCCACAGAACGACCACGCCTTGATGGCGAGCCTTGCGCGCCTCTTCCGAGTACTCGGGCTCCGGGCAGTAAATGCACACCGGCGCCGTAACACTGCCGCCGACCAGGAAGGGCCCTCCACCGGTACCGCCGCCCCAGCCCGGCCCCACGCCGGGGCCACGGCCGCTGCCCACACCGCCGCCAGCGCCGGTACCGATGCCGCCACCGCTGCCAGGACCACCGGAGGGAATGCGGCTGGTAGCCAACGGGTCGCCATAGGCGGCGATGTTGGGACTCTGGATCTGGATGTCAGGCGGCACGACCACCGTGGGCTCGGCCGTCAGCTTGGGGTTGGGATTGCGTATCACCGCCACCGGCGGCGTCAGTTGCGCCCGCAAGGAAAACTTGGGCAGCCGGCCTTTCGAGGCTGGCAGCGGATTGCGCTCGCCGCCGCCGCCCCCGCCGCCGGCCTTCTTGGTCGAGGGCGGCAGGGTCAGCTTGTAAGGAGCGATATCAGTGATCTCGACGAGATCCGTGTCGGTGGTTTCAGGCTCAGCCTGGGCCGACTGGCGAACGAAGGGAAACATCGCCAGCAAGATGACAGCGAGGTGGGTGAGAGCTGAAACCACAGCCGTGCGCTTGGCTTGCCGCCCGTACAGGCGCGACTCCCAAATGTCGGGGACCGCCACCGGCCTGGAGCTGACCTGCAGCGGCGGCAGCGTTTCGGGGCGAAAGGTATCCAAGAGGGTCTGGCCCACACCCTTGTACCAGGGGGTGATTTCTGTCTCCAGACGCGGCGGTCTGTAGAGCGCGGCTCCGGGGACCCGGGGTAGAAGAGACGGGGCGGGCTGGAAAAACTCGCGCAGGGTGGCGGGAAGAGACCGGTACCAGGGCTGGATTTCCACCAGCCATTCGCGGTCCCAAGCCTGTCTGGTCGAACGGCCCTGCGTCATGGGGCTAGCCCCATACCTCCCCCTGCTGTCCCATTATACTAGATGCTTGTGATTCCAAAGGGATGCCTGCTACGGCCACCGCTGACTTTACCCTCGGGTTCATTGTAACATAGGTGGTTCTGCGCCTGCGCAAGGGGCATCAAGGGGAGAGCCGGGCCCGAGGAGGACGAAGCTTGGAGCTGAAGAGCACCCTCAATCTGCCCCGCACCGATTTTCCCATGAAAGCGCGGTTGCCGCAAACGGAGCCGGAGCGGCTGGCGCGCTGGGAGAAGGAGAAGCTTTACGAGCAGCTGCGGCAGGCGCGCAAGCAGGCGCCGGTTTTCATCCTCCACGACGGCCCGCCCTACGCCAACGGTGAAGTCCATCCCGGCACAGCGCTGAACAAGATTCTGAAGGACTTCGTGGTGCGTTCGCGGTCGATGGCGGGGCTCAACGCCACCTTCGTGCCCGGCTGGGATTGTCATGGGCTGCCGATCGAGATCAACGTTGACCGCGAGCTGGGGGCGCGCAAGGCCCAGCTCACGCCGCTGGAGATCCGCCAGGCCTGCCGCGCCTACGCCGAGCGTTTCGTCGACCTCCACCGCGAGACCTTCCTGCGCTTGGGCTGTCTGGGCGACTGGCAGAAGCCCTACCTGACAATGAGCAATGAGTACGAGTTCGTCATCGCCGACGCCTTCCTCACCTTTCTGGAAAAGGGCTACGTCTACAAAGGGCTGAAACCGGTGCTGTGGTGCTGGCACGACCAGACGGCGCTGGCCGAAGCGGAGATCGAGTACGAGATGCGCACCAGCCCCTCGCTCTACGCCCGCTATCCGGGCGCGGGGGGAAAGGTTCCGGCCGGCTTTCCCGCCGACGTGTACGCCATTATCTGGACCACGACACCCTGGACGTTGCCGGCCAGCATGGCCCTGGCCTTCCACCCGCACTTGCTCTACACGGTGGTGGAGCGGGACAACGGCGAGCGCTACCTGCTGGCGGAAGACCTGGTCGAGCGCGTGGCCCAGGAGGTGGGCTACCGCTTCGTGGGCCAGACGGGGGCGTGGAGGGGCGAAGAGCTCACGGGGCTGAAATTCCAGCACCCTTTTCTTGACCGCACCCTGCCGGTGGTTCTGGGCGACTACGTGACGCTGGAACAAGGGTCCGGCATCGTTCACACCGCCCCCGGCCACGGCGCCGAGGACTTCGAGACCGGGCAGAAATGCGGGCTGGAGACCTACTGCCCGGTGGATGCCGCCGGGCGCTTCACCGAAGGACTCGAAGCCTACAAGGGCCAGCAGGTCTTCGAAGCTAATCCTCGCATCCTTGAGCTGCTGCGGCAGCGCGGCCACCTGGTGAGCGAAGGCCAGATCGAGCACTCTTATCCCCACTGCTGGCGTTGCCACAACCCGCTGATCTTCCGCGCCACCGAGCAGTGGTTCATCTCTCTCGAACACAAGCGCCTGCGGCAGGAAGCGCTCGAGGCTGTGCGGCAGGTGGAGTGGATTCCGCCCTGGGGCGAAGAGCGCATCAGCGCCATGATCGAGACCCGGCCCGACTGGTGCATCTCTCGCCAGCGCGTCTGGGGCGTGCCCATCCCGATCTTCTACTGCGACGTCTGCGGGGAGAAATTCACCGACGTGCCGATGCTCCGCACCGCCGTGCAATGGTTCAAGCGCGAAGGCGCCGACGCCTGGTACCGCCACGCTCCCGAAGATCTGCTACCCCAGGGGACGCGCTGCCAGAACTGCGGCGAGAGTCGCTTCCGCCGCGAGACTGACATTCTCGACGTCTGGTTCGATTCCGGGGCCAGTCATCTGGCGGTGCTCGGTTACCGCAAAGAGCTACCCTGGCCCGCCGACGTCTATCTGGAAGGCAACGATCAATACCGGGGCTGGTTCCACAGCTCCTTGTTGGTCGCGCTAGGGGTCAAGGGCGCCGCGCCCTATCGGGCGGTGGTGACGCATGGCTGGGTGCTCGATGCCGAGGGGCGCCCGATGTCAAAGTCGTTGGGCAACTTCATCCCCGCCCGGGACATCTGCGACAACTACGGCGCCGAGGTGTTTCGCCTGGCCACCGCCGCGGTCGATTACCAAGCCGACATTCGCATCGGGACCCGGCTGCTGGAGCAGACCGCCGAAGCCTACCGCAAGATCCGCAACACCTTCCGCTTCTGCTTGTCGAACCTCTACGACTTCGACCCGGCCCGCGACGCCCTGCCGGGGGAAAAACTGGAGGAGATCGACCGCCTGATGCTGGGCCGCACCGCCGACCTGGTGGAGCGGCTGCGCGGCGACTACGACCGCTACGAATTCCATCGGGTCTACCACGCCCTCTACAACTTCTGCATCGTGGACTTGAGCGCCACCTACTTCGACATTCTCAAAGATCGTCTCTACACCGCCGGTGCCCGCTCGGCGGCGCGGCGCTCAGCCCAGACCTCCCTCTACCGCATCGCGCACGCGCTGGCGCGCCTGGCCGCGCCCATTCTTTGCTACACCAGCGACGAAGTGTGGGAGTACGTCCCCGGGGCCCGCCAGACTGCCGCCAGCGTCCATCTGGCTGAGTTTCCCAAACGGGAAGAGCTGGAGGTTGGGCTGCCGACCAGCAAAGCCACCGCCTGGGGGACACTGTTTGCTGTGCGGCGGGAGGTGTTGAAGGCGCTGGAAGAAGCGCGGCAGGCCAAGAGAATCCGCAGCTCGCTCGACGCCCAGGTGCATCTGCGCCTGACCGACAGCTTGAAGCCCGTGCTCGAGTCTTACCGTGACCAACTGCGCGCGCTGTTCATCGTCTCGGCGGTGCGGCTGGGGCGCGAAGCGCGGCCGGGGGCCTACCAGGCGGACCTGCCGGGGCTGGAAGTGTCGGTGGAGCCGGCCGAAGGCAAGAAATGCGAGCGCTGCTGGAATTACTCGCCGCGGGTGGGCAGCTTCGCCGACTATCCCACCGTGTGCGAGCGCTGCCATCCGGTGCTGGAAGCACTGAGCGCGGGGACAGCCACGGAATGATGTCTCCGGGAATCAAGTTCGCACGTACCGTATACCTGCTGGTGGCGGTGGGGATCTTCTTGGCCGACCGGGTGAGCAAATGGACGGTCATGCACACGTTGATGCTGGGGGAGACGCGCCGCATTGTTCCCGGCCTGTTCAACCTGACCCATCTGCGCAACCGCGGGGCGGCCTTCGGTCTGTTTGCCGACGCTGAGTCAACTGTGGTGGTGTTTTTCCTGATCGCTTTCTCCGTCGCCGCGCTGGCACTGGTGCTGGTGCTGTTGTGGCGAGGGACGACGTCGTCGTGGGCCGGCGCCGGCTTGAGCCTGATCCTGGGCGGCGCGCTGGGAAACCTGGTGGACCGCCTGCGCGACGGTGGCGTGGTGGACTTCCTCGACTTCCACCTCGGCCCCTACCACTGGCCCGCCTTCAACGTGGCCGACAGCGCCATTGTTGTTGGAGCCGCGGTGCTGATGCTGGAGTTGTTCCGCAGCCGGCGTCATGTACACGGC
>DATEUS010000321.1:0-4990 GCA_035282985.1 Candidatus Acidiferrales bacterium | reverse complement strand
CGGGCTCGACACCGTCTTTCTGGCCGCGCCAACCTCAACCCCGGCGCGGCTGCGAGCGATCACCCGGCTGTCGCGCGGCTTTGTGTATGTCATCTCACGGCGGGGGACGACGGGGCCGCGGCAAGATGTGCCGGCTGATGTGGCGAGGTTGGTCAAGCGGGTGCGGCGGCTGACGCGCTTGCCGCTGGCGGTGGGTTTCGGGATTGCCCGACGCGAGCAGGTGGCAGCTCTGGCCGGGATAGCCGACGCGGTGGTGGTGGGCAGCGCCCTGGTTGAATGCTGCGAGCAGCACGGGCACACGCCGGCGGCGCTGGAAGCGGCGGCCGAGTTGGTGCAGGACCTGAAGGGCGCCGGAGAGAGTTAGAAGCGGTTGCATAGCTTCGTGCCAGCGAGGTCTCAGGGGCTAAAGCCCGTGGTTTTGGGTGTTTTGATGTCAGGGCTGCCTTCGACTTCGCGCAGGCTGGGGAAGCCCTGACCCGCCCCGAGGCTTCGGGGCGGAGGTTACGCCACCGTTTCTAGTTGCTTGGGGGGTGGGAGCGAGATGGACATCAACGACTGGCGGAAGCGAATTGATGAGCTGGATGAGGAGCTGGTCGAGCTGTTGAACGAGCGTTCCCGCTGCGCCGCGGAAGTGGGGCGCTTGAAGCGGCAGGGCCAGCGGCCGCTCCACCAGCCGGAGCGGGAGCAGGAGATCCTGGAACGGGTGCAGCGAGTCAACAAAGGCCCGCTGGGCAACGAGGCCTTGAAACGGCTGTTCGAACGCATCCTGGAGGAAACCCGGATGGTGCAGCAGCAGGTGCAAGGCGACGAGGAGCCATCAGATTCTTAGGGGAGATCGGTAGATCAACAGGGCGACAGGGCGAAAAACAGATTCTTCGCTTCGTTCAGAATGACAACCCTTTGTAGATTTCTTCTGCACCGAGCAATAAACCCTGCCTGCTGCAGGCGGGCGCTGACCCGCCAAGTGAGGACATGCAACGGCTGCTAGGCGCTTCGGTAGCAGCCAAGAATCCGCAGGAAGTCTGTCATTTCACCGAGTTGAGTGAGCGCCCTGCGGGTCCGTTCTTCCTCCACGTGGCCGATAAAGTCCAAGTAGAAGAGATACTCCCAGGGACGTCCGCGCCAGGGTCGCGATTCCAACTTGGTTAGATTGATGTCGCGGAGCGCAAAGGCGCTCAAACAGCGGAAGAGCGCGCCGGGAACATTGGGAGTCGAAAAAACGATTGAGGTCTTGTCGGCCCTGGAAGTGGGCCGGCAGTCTTTCGAGAGCAGCACAAAGCGCGTGTAATTCTCCTTGTGATCCTCCAGGTGCGCTCGCAGGATGCGGGCGCGGTAAGCCTTGGCGGCCGCCCGGCCGGCAAGGGCCGCCGCCCCCGGCAGCCTGCGCTCGGCCAGCATCTTGACGCTGCCGGCCGTGTCGTAGAAAGGAATCTTCCTGATGCGCGGATGGGCGGCAAAGAATTTGCTGCACTGGGCGAGCGCCACCGGATGCGAATAGACTTCCCGCAGGTTTCTCAGCGTGGTCTCCGGGAAAGCGATCAGATTGTGGACGATGGGGAGTTTGATCTCGCCGGAAATGTAGAGCCGGTTCTCGAGCAGCAGGTCGTAAACCTCGTGAATCGAGCCCGCCAGGGTATTTTCTATCGGCAGCAGGGCCCACTGGGCTTTCCCCTTGGTCACGCGGGCAAAGGCGGCGGCAAAACTCTCGCACGGCAAGGTGCGAAGGCGCCGACCGAAGAGTTTCTCCGCGGCTTCTTCACTGAACGCCCCGCGCTCGCCTTGGATGGCGACAACGGTTCCGGACATGCGGCCGTTACCTCAGCAGGGGAATTGGGCTCCCGATGCTAGCACGGCGAGGTGCCGGGAAGAAGAGGTTGTCGGAGTTCCCTTCGCCTGCTGAGATAATCTGCTTGACAGGGAGGCGAGACGTAGGTATGGTGCACGTCACGATGAAGGCACGAGTTACCCTCTGGGCTCGATTTAGCTCCTATTGGGGGTGGCGCGTGCGCTGAGTCTCCACAAGGATTTTGGCCAGCCCGCGCTCACAGAAAGCGCGGGCTTTTTTATTTTCCCGCTCGGGCGACTGCCGGCGGCAAGACAAGAAGGAGAAAGAAGCCATGATCGTAGTAATGGAAGAGGGTGCCAGCAAGGAGCACATCCAACATGTTGCTGAGCGGCTGACAGAGGCGGGATTTGGTGTCCATTGCATCGAAGGGGTCAAGCACACGGTGTTGGGCGCGGTCGGCGTTCAGCTTGATTTCAATCGGCGGGACATCGAAATGCTGCCGGGTGTGCGCGAAGTAGTCGCGGTCAGCACGGCGTACAAGCTAGCCAGCCGCAGCTTTCGCCCGGAAGGAACCGTGGTGGATCTCGGGCCAGGGGTGCAGGTGGGTGGGGAAGAAGTGGTGATGATGGCGGGGCCCTGCTCGGTGGAAAGCGCCGAGCAGGTTAACACCATCGCCGCCATCGTTCGCCGCCACGGCGCCCGTGTGCTGCGCGGCGGCGCCTTCAAGCCGCGCAGTTCGCCTTACAGCTTCCAGGGGCTGGGGCTGGAGGGCATGCGGCTGCTGCGGGCCGCGGCCGATGCCAACGGCCTGCTGGTGATCAGCGAGATTATGGACCACACCCAAATGGAGAGGATGGAGGAGCTGGTGGACATCTTCCAGGTGGGAGCGCGCAGCATGCAGAATTTCGTTTTGTTGAAGGAGTTGGGCAAGACGCGCAAGCCGGTGCTGCTCAAGCGAGGATTGTCGGCCACCATTGAGGAGTGGCTACTCGCGGCCGAATACATCATGCACGGAGGGAACTACAACGTCATCCTGTGCGAGCGCGGCATCCGCACCTTTGAGAGCTACACGCGGAACACGCTGGACCTGGCGGCGATTCCAGTGGTGAAGAAGCTATCGCATCTGCCCATCGTCGTTGATCCGTCGCAGGCGACCGGGCGACGCGACAAAGTGCCGCCGATGGCGCGGGCGGCGGTGGCGGCGGGAGCGGACGGCCTGCTGGTGGAGGTGCACCACGATCCGGAGCGGGCGCTGAGCGACGGGGCGCAGTCACTCTATCCGGAGCAATTTGAGCGGTTGATGAAGGAACTGCGGATCATCGCCAGCGCGGTGGAGCGCCGCATGGCGTGAGCGCTTGCGGCCTGCGCCTCAAATCCTTTCTTCTTCTGTGCGGGTTTGTGCGATACTGAATCGCCGTCGAACGAAGGCGGTGATGGCAAGCCGGACACCGACTCCGGAATTCGGTCGTTGACCTAGAGCCTGTTGCTAACCTGTTTCGAGCAGGGCCTCAGGGGCTAAAGTCCTGGTTATCGTGACTTTCTTATGTCAGGCCTGAAGCCCTGACCCGCCTTGCATAGGTTATGCAATGGCTTCTGGTAGGTAGGTTCTTTCTGTGCCCTTCCAACGCATCGCCGTGCTGGGCTGCGGGCTCATCGGGGGCTCGTTTGCTCTGGGGCTGAAGGCCAACGGCTATGGCGGCGAGATTGTCGGCTGGGATCGGGAAGAGGTTCTGCGTCGGGCTCAGCAACGGGGCGCGATTGATCGGGGCTCGACCGAACTCGAGCCCACGGTGGCCGAAGCCGACCTGATCTACCTGGCCACACCGGTTACTTTGATTCTGGAGTTGTTGCCGCTGGTGGGCAGGGCCGCCAAGCCGGGCGCGCTTGTCACCGACGCTGGCAGCACCAAGGGACGCATTTGCCGGCTAGCGCGGGAGGCGATTCCTGAGGGGATTGCTTTCCTCGGAGGGCATCCGTTGGCGGGGAAAGAGAAGAGCGGGATTGAGAATGCCTCTCCAGGGCTGTTTGAAGGCGCGAAATACGTGGTGGTTCGGGAGGCAGAGGAAGCAGAGGAGGCAAAGGAAGCAGAGCAACGAGGGAACCGCAGAGGCCCGGAGAGCGCCGAGGCAATCGCGGAGTTTCTGGAATGGGTGCGGCGGCTGGGGGCCGAGCCGGTGGAGATGGATGCGGAGACCCACGACTGGGCGGTGGCGCTGACTTCGCACCTGCCACAGTTGCTCTCGACGGCACTGGCCAGTGCCGTCTGGGACGAGACGGACGAGGACGGCTTGCCGTTGCGCTTGGCGGCGGGCGGGTTCGGCGAAATGATCCGGCTGGCGGCCAGCCCTTACGAGGTGTGGCGTGACATTTGCCTGACCAACAGCGACAACATCGGGCGGGCGCTGGAGCGGCTGGAACAGAAACTGGAACGGCTGCGCACGCACCTGCGCTCGAAAGAGCTGGCGGAAGAGTTTGCTCAGGCGCAGCGGACCTGCGCTATGGTGAGAGACAGGATCGGAGGGAGCGGCGATGAATAAAGTGGTGGCCAATGCGGACGGGGCGATCCGGGACATCCCCGACGGAGCCAGAATCATGATGGGCGGCTTCGGCCTCTGCGGCCTTCCGGAGAACCTGATTGCAGCGGTGCGGCGGAAGGGGATCAAGAACCTGACGGTGATTTCGAACAACGCCGGGGTGGATGACTTCGGCATCGGGCTGCTGCTGCAGACCCGTCAGGTGAAGAAGATGATTGCCACCTACGTCGGCGAGAACAAACTCTTCGAGCAGCAGGTGCTTAACGGCGAGCTGGAGGTGGAGCTGAACCCGCAGGGGACGCTGGCCGAGCGCATGCGCGCGGGCGGCGCCGGTATCGGCGGCTTCTACACCCCCACCGGCTACGGGACGATGATTGCCGAGGGGAAAGAGACGCGCGAAATCGACGGCAAGATGTACGTGCTGGAGAAGCCGCTGCGGGCGCAGTTCGCCTTCATCAAGGCCTGGAAGGGCGACCGCTGGGGGAATCTCGTTTACCGCAAGACGGCGCGGAACTTCAACGCGGTGATGGCGACGGCGGCCGAGCTTACCATCGCCCAGGTCAGCCGGATCCGGGAGCTGGGGGAGATCGTGCCGGAGCATGTCCATACGCCCGGCATCTTCGTGAACCGCGTCATCCATGTCGATCGTGGCCCGGACTGGGCCTGAGCC
>DATEUS010000320.1:0-3356 GCA_035282985.1 Candidatus Acidiferrales bacterium | reverse complement strand
GACCTGCGCGCGACCCTGATTGAATCGCGGCGGAAGAAGGGGGCCTTCATGAAGGAAGTGGCCCGCAGTTGCGAGTTTTACAACGTGGATGTAGTAGTTGAGCGCTTCGAGAGCTGGGCGCGCCGCCCACTCGGGCCAGGGAAGCCCACCATCGTTACTACACGTGCAGTAAAGCCCGGGAGGGAGCTGCTCGATTTGACCCGCGCCCTCTTAGCTGAGCAGGGAAAGGCTGTCTTCCTCACTACGACTGCTCGTGCTGCCGAGATCAGGGGGTCTGCTTCAGGCTGGTCTTGGCAGACTGCCATCAATGTTCCCCAGACAAAGGACTCTGTTGCTCTGATTGGAGCGAGGCAGTCTGTATGAATTGCAAGCAGTTGATTAAATGTGAGTTAATAGAATTACAGATAATGGCATAGTTTTCTTACTGTTGTGGACTTCATGGAATGTTTCACGTGAAACATTCTCTTGACAACGGATCCTGTTTTCGCCTAGATTTTCGGCGACTGAGAGGAATATGGCGCTGGAGGCTGCTTGGGCAAGGTTATTGCGGTCGCCAATCAGAAGGGCGGGGTAGGAAAGACAACCACAGCTATCAACCTTGCAGCCTCTCTCGCTTCGGCCGGCCACAAAACACTGCTGGTCGATTGCGACCCGCAGGCAAATTCCACCGCCAGCCTTGGATTCCCGCGGGATCCAGCCCGCCGGTCGATCTACCACGCCTTGACCCTGCGCGAGCCGCTGGCTAACCTTAGAATCGCCACGTCACTGGCTGGTCTCGAACTCATCCCCTCCGACAAGAACCTGGTGGGGGCCACAGTTGAGCTGGTTGACGCCGAGGAGCGGGAGTTTCGCCTCAAGAAGGCCCTGGAGGCGCTCAAGCCCGACTACGCCTTTGTCTTCCTCGACTGCCCGCCCGCCCTTGACCTGCTGACGATAAATGCCCTTACGGCGGCTGATTCGGTGCTTGTGCCCATCCAGTGCGAATACCTGGCGCTTGAAGGCGTTAGCGAGCTGCTCGACACCTTAATGCGCATCCGCCGTGCCCTCAATCCCCGTCTCGCCATCGAGGGCATTCTTCTCACGATGTACGATGAGCGAACCAATCTCTCTCACCAGGTCGTGTCAGACCTGCGTGATTTCTTCGGGAGCCAGGTTTTCACTACCGTCATCCCGCGCAACGTGCGCCTAGCCGAGGCCCCCAGCCACGGTAAGCCCATCCTACTCTATGACCCGCACTCGCGCGGCTGCCAGAGCTATCTAGAACTCGCCAAGGAGGTCATCGCCCATGACACGCAAGGCCCTGGGCAAGGGATTGAGCGCGCTGCTCCGGGAGTCGCCAGCGCCGCCGGCCCCACCAGCACCACTGCCGGTGGCAACTGAGCTGCTGGCGGAGGGGCCGATTCATGACGTCACTCCGCCTCCGCGGGCAGGCTTGCAGGAGGTTCCGGTCGACCGCATCAAGGCTTCCGGCTTCCAGCCGCGCGCCCGGTTCGAGAGCCAGGCGCTGGAGGAGCTGGCACAATCAATGCGGGCCGGCGGAGTGCTGCAGCCCGTGATCGTGCGTCCCATGGGTGACGGCTACGAGCTGGTGGCGGGCGAGCGGCGGCTCCGGGCCGCTCGGCTCGCCCAACTGAGCAAGATTCCGGCCCTCGTCCGCGTTCTCTCCGACGAGCAGGCGCTGGAGCTTTCGCTCATCGAGAACATCCAGCGGGAGGACCTGAACCCTCTCGAGCAGGCGCGCGCGTTCGACCGTCTTGCCAGCGAGTTTGCCCTCACGCAGGACGAGATCGCCCGCCGCACGGGGAAGGACCGCAGCACCGTGACCAACACGATGCGCCTACTGAGGCTGCCGGTCGAGGTCCAAGCGTTGGTCGAGGAAGGGAGAATCACCGCTGGGCATGCGCGCGCCTTACTGAAGCTAGACGGTAGCCCGGTCCTCCAGCGGGTCTTGGCCAAGCGGATGGCGGCGCGGCGGGTCTCCGTTCGTCAGGCCGAGGAAATGGTTGACCGGCGCCTGCCCGAGGCAAAGAAGGAGCCCATCGCTGGGGCACCGAAGGATCCCAACGTGCGGGCTGCCGAGCGGGCCATGGAACAGGCCCTGGGGACAAAGGTGCGGGTGGTCGAGCGGAAGGGCGGGCGCGGCCGCGTGGAGATCGACTACTACAGCCTGGAAGATCTCGACCGCATCTACTACAGACTTGTTGGGACCGAAGCCAGTCGCAAGGACTAGAGGAGACAGTCACCTACTGTAGTAGTAGATAAGGGCGGGTCCCATGTTCGGCTAGTCGAGGGCGCACGAGCCGGGACCGCGCGGGTCGCCGCAACTGCCGCAGGGGTCGATGCTGGGCGTCGTAGCGGTTGCAGCCTTTCCTCCTACGGCAAAGACCGAGAATCGCTGCTGGAGGCTCTGGCTCTGACAGGCGGGACAGGCTGGGCCCGAGGTGGAGGCTTGGACCAGCTTCTCGAACTGCTGCCCGCAGTGCCGGCAGACATACTCATAGATCGGCATGCTGTCCCTCCCAAAAGTCAGATTCTAGCTGCTGGGGTTAGGATGTGCAAGGGGGCGGTCTTAGTCGACCCAGCGCAGCCGCAGGGCTCCGCGGCTGACCAGCCCTCGCCAGCCGCTCAGGCTCACTTCCAGGGTGCGGGCCTGGCGCCCGCGGAAGCTGCCTTCGATGTATTGCCGCTCGGTGCCGCCGCCGGCCTCCCGCACCGTGACGGAGATAACGTGGCCCCCGGGCGTCAAGGGCATCTGAGCGGAGAACCGCTCAGACCTCTGGTTTGTCCGTAGGACCAATTGCTTGAGCAGGGTGCCGTCGGCGTAGACGCTCAGCGTCGCCTCCTTGAAGCTGTGCACTCCCTCGAGTTGCAGGATCGCGGTCGCCGCCGGGCGGCTCCGCTTCTCTGCGGGGACAGGCGGCCCGGCGGGCGTGGCACTCTCTAGTGTAGTTCCCTGCGGCTGAGTCGGGATGCCTTCTTCAGCGGGTTTCCGGCCTCCGATCCACCAGGCAACACCAACGAGAACGCCGGCAAGGACGATGAGTCCAGCGGCGACCTGGACAGGTCGCGGGCGGTGCGTGCGCGTGGCTACGATTCCTGTCTCCTGGACCTTCAGCGGCGATGGCTCTCGAGGCTCAGTCTTGGCAGCCGCTGCCGGTGACGGGGGATGCGTCTTGGCGGCAGCTTCGGCCGCCGCTTCCATCGCGGCAGGCGGTGCTGGGGCCGCCCGGGAACGCGGAGGCCGGCCATTCTTCAAGTCGTCCAAGTCATCGGCCAGCTCTCGGCCGCGTTGGTACCGGCGCCCGGGGTCTTTGGCCAGCGCCCGCTGGACCACGTGGTCGTAGTCGGGCCCCAGC
>DATEUS010000319.1:0-2525 GCA_035282985.1 Candidatus Acidiferrales bacterium | reverse complement strand
GGCTTCCCTTGAAAACTTTGATGAATGTGAGCCGGGCGGTGGACGCCTCTTCTGCCCCCAGTCGGGAGGGCAAGCCGATACCGGCGAGAGCAAGCGTCAACGCCAGCAACAGCACTGTCCGATGAGTGCGCATCTATGCGTTCGATGCCAGGCGACGCCGAGTGGTTTCGGTGTGAATGTGGCAGAGAGCCACCGCCAGGGCGTCGGCGGCATCCTCCGGCTGCGGCAAGGCGGCCAGAGAGAGCAAGCGCTGCACCATCCGCTGTACCTGGTGCTTTTCTGCCCGTCCGTAGCCGACCACGCTGCTCTTCACCGCCAGCGCCGAGTACTCGCTGACCGGCAGACCCGCCCGGGCCGCGGCCAGCAGCACCACGCCCCGCACCTGGCTCAACTGCATGGCCGTCTTGACATTAAAGGCCTGGAACACCTGCTCCACAGCAATGGCCTGGGGGCGGTAGCACTTGACCACTTTCTCAATCTCGCGGTGGATGTAGTCGAGGCGCTGGCCGAAGGGCCGCGAGCGGGCCGGGCAGATGGCGCCGTAATGCAGCACCTGGTAGCCGCGCCCGTCGCTCTCAATCACGCCCACGCCGGTGGCGGTACTGCCACAGTCGATGCCCAGCACGCGCATCGCCGAGGAGGCCGAGGGCTTACTCCGAGCCCGTGGCGGCAATCGCTTCTTCGATTTCTTTTTCGGCAATGTCGAAGTTGGCATAGACGTGCAGAACGTCGTCGTGCTCTTCCAGCGCCTCCAGAAGCCGCAACAACTGCCGGGCCGTGCCCCCTTCGACCGGCACGATGTTCTGGGGCAGCAGGGTGACCTCCGCTGTTGCCGGCTTCAGTTGACGCGCTTCCAAGGCCGCCTTGATGGCGTCCAGGCTGTGAGGCGGGGCGATAATCTCCCAGTGGCTGCCGTCGTCGCGCAAGTCCTCCGCCCCCGCCTCCAACACGATGCCCAACAGCGTGTCCTCATCCACCGTCTCTTTGGGGAGGGTGAGGTAGGATTTCTTGTCAAACATCCAGGCGACGCAGCCGCTCTCCCCCAGGTTCCCGCTCCACTTGGAGAACAGGTGGCGGAGCTCGTTCACGGTCCGGGTGCGGTTGTCGGTGGTGATTTCCACCAGCACCGCCACGCCGCCCGGCCCGTAGCCCTCGAAGGTGGCTTCCTCCAGCGTCAGCCCGGGAATCTGGCCGGTGCCGCGGCGGATGGCGCGCTCGATGTTCTCGTTGGGCATGTTTTCGGCTTTGGCGGCAGCGATGGAGCTGCGCAAGCGCGGATTGGCGTTGGCATCGCCGCCCCCCAGGCGCGCCGCCACGGTAATCTCCTTGATTAGGCGACTGAACACGCGGCCACGACGGGCGTCAGTGGCGCCCTTCTTGTGCTTGATTGTAGCCCATTTGGAATGTCCAGACATGCCCTTCTCTCCTGCGTAATTGCTACTCTAGCACAGCCCCGAAAAAGCTGCCAGGCAACACTAGAAGCTATCTCATAAATGGGCAAAACGACGCAATGCGTGGACTGAGGAATTTCAGAAATCCCTCAGGGGCTAAAGCCCTGGTTTTTAGCCTCCTCTTCGGCACGGCTTCCTTCGACTTCGCTCAGGACGAGGAAGCCGTGCCCTTCCGAAGGCGTCAAAGTATGGGTTTATGAGATGACTTCTAGACGCCCACGTAGCGGGCGTAGAGGCTGCGGGCCGTGGCCGGGTCGGTGGTGCCGCTGATGATGGCGCGCCCATCGGCGAACAGGGTCAACTCGTAGGGCGGCACCCGGAGCCGCAGCAGGTAGGCATTGCTGCGCACGTCGCCGTGCGCCGCCAGTCGCCGGCTGAGCAGCTCAAGATCCAACCGCCGACTCCGCTCGTGAATCTGTACGGAATTGCGCCCACACAGCGTGATGTGAGGCCGGGCCTGCCCGGCCAGATGGACAAACTCCCGGGCAGCGCAGGTGCGGCAATCGGGCCGCGGCCGCGGTGCCGGCGAAGCGTGAAACTGATTGCGCCAGAGGTCGCCCCGCACCAGCCGCGCCTGCTCCACCGACCAACTTCCCACCAGCAGTTGCAGCGCCTGGCTCACCTGCAGGGCCGCCACCCAGTTGACCGCCGCGTTAATCACGCCCACGGTGTCGCAAGTGTCCTCCAGGCCTTCGGGTGGGTGCGCCTCCAGCAGGCAGGTGAGACAGGCCGTCTGGCCGGGCACAATCGCCATCGTCACGCCGTAACTGCCGACTACCGCCCCGTACACCCAGGGGCGATTGTTCTTCACCGCGACGTCGTTCAGCAGCACGCGGGTCTCAAAGTTGTCGGTGCCATCCAGAAAGAGATTGCAGTCGGTGAGCAACTCTTCGGCGTTGGCGGGAGCCAGGTCCGCCACCACGCCTTCCACCCGCACGGTGGAGTTGATTTCTCGCAGCGTGCGCTCGGCGGCCACCGCCTTGGGCAGGGCCTCGCGGGCATCGGCCTCGTCAAAGAGCATCTGCCGTTGCAGGTTGCTCTCCTCCACAAAATCGCGGTCAACCAGGCGAAGAA
>DATEUS010000318.1:0-6223 GCA_035282985.1 Candidatus Acidiferrales bacterium | reverse complement strand
GCGCGCCGGCGCTCTTCCGGCGTCAGGTCAGACGGCGTTTTCGGCTCAGGAACAGGAACCACATCCGAGGGCAGATAAAGAACGGTCACGTCCCGCTCCGCCAGCTCCGCCGCCGAAAGCGGCGTGGCGTAGAAAAACCGGGGACTAATCAGGACCATGATCACCAACGCCAGGTGCAGGACCAGCGCCGCCAGGCCCGACTCGCGGGCGCGGGCACGCACGTCCTCCTGCTCCCAGTGCACCAGCAAGCGGGGACGGGTTTCTTCCAGCATTCTCTTTCTTGCCTTGCTAGCTCTCGGCCCCGCCCGGGCTCACCGTGACTGGCAGCTTGCGGGCGTGCGCGGCGATCCCCGCCGCCACGCGCTCGGCCAACGCCAGCGCCCGGCGCGCTTCCGGGCCGGTCACCGGCCCCGGCTGCCGTGTGCCTACAGCGGTCACAAAGGCGCGCAGCTCGGCGTGCAGCGGCTCTTCCGGCTTCGTCTCCAGTTTGCGGAAGCCGAGCCCGGCGGGGAACAGCCCGCCAGCCGGGGCCGGGGCCGACTTATCGATGCTGACGACCAGCGCGTCGCGGCGGCTGTAGTCAATCGAGACATAGGCGTGGGGCTGGAAGAAGCGCAGCTTGCGCACCTTGTCGGTGCTGACCCGGCTGGCGGTCAGGTTGGCCACGCAGCCGTTGGCAAACTCCAGCCGCACGCTGGCAATGTCCACCTTCGAGCTCAGGATAGGGATGCCGACGGCGTGCACCTGCTCCACCTCGGCGGGGACGAAGCTGAGCAAAATATCGAGGTCGTGAATCATCAGGTCGAAGATCACATCCACGTCCAGGCTGCGCCCGGAGAAAACGCCCAGGCGGTGCACCTCGAAAAACAGCGGCTGGGTCACCACTTGCGCCGCCGCCACCACCGCCGGGTTGAAGCGCTCCGTGTGTCCCACCTGTAAGATGCGCTTTCCCCGCTCGGCGGTTTCAATCAGCTCGTCCGCCTCGCTCAACGAAGAAGCAATGGGCTTCTCCACCAATACGTCGAGACCGCTCCGCAGCAGCTCCAGTCCTACGCGGGCGTGCTCGCGGGTGGGCACCGCTACGCTGGCGGCCGCCGCCTCGCGGGCCACGGCGTCGAGGGAGTCGAGCGCCCGCGTTTCAAACTCCTGTGCTACCGCGCGGGCGCGCGCGGCCTCGGTGTCGTACACCCCCACCAGTTCGACCTCGTCCAGGCTACGATAGACGCGGACGTGATGGCGACCGAAGTCACCCACACCCACCACTGCGACCTTGATCTTCTCCGGCACGATGTCGGCTAGCTCCCGGGCTTCTCCGCCGCGCTTCCTGCTTCGTCAGGAGCAAGGGCGACGACCGCCAAGTTGTACTCGTCGGCGCGGCGGGTGAACTCCTCGCGGTCGAAGATGAGCGTGCGGCCGGCATCGAGCGCCAGCGCGGTGGCGTTGGCGGTTTTCATCACGTCCAGCGTCGTCAACCCGACCACCGGCACGTCGAAGCGCATATCCTGCTGCGGCTTCGACACCTTTACCACCACCAGCCGGCGCCTCCCGCCGGGCGGGACCAGCCGCCCGGCGCGCTCGATGGTGGCGTCGGTCCCCTCCATGGCCTCGATGGCCACGCAGGCGCGCTGGCTCACCACCACCGTCTGGCCGAGGTCGAGCCGGGCAATCTCGCGCGCGATGTGGCGGCCATAGGCAATGTCGGCTTCCTCTTCCGCGTCCGGGGCGCGCTGGCTGAGCGGGCCTGGTGCTGGCAGCAGCGGCTCGACAAACAGCGTCGAGTCCACCACCTCAATCCCCAGCATCTCCAGCGCCCGGGCGATGGTGCCGATGAGCGCGTCGCTGTTTTTCTTCGGCAGCAGGGCTAGCAATTGTTTCAACACCGGATCGGGCGGAATGTCGCTGAAAATCTGCGTGTGCTTCACCTGGCCGGCCAGCACCACCTTGTGGACCGCCTCCTGCCGCAGGATGCCCAGCGCCTTCTGCAGCTCACCCAGGCTGACCCAGTGCACGCGCGCCCCCAACTGCTCAATCTCCGGCGCCGTCTCCTCGCGCAGCGCCAGCACCACCATATCCACGCCCTGGCGGCGGGCCTCGCGCAGCACCAGCAAAGGAAATTGGCCGTTGCCGGCGATGAGGGCGTACCGCTCGCTCATGCAGACATCCTATGCCGGTTCCCAGCGGCGGAAGCCGCTGGGCTGAACGGAGACAGCAAGCAACCAGTCGGTGCAGCCCACGGGCCTGCCCTGAGCGGAGTCGAAGGGCTTCGGCCCGTGGGCAACCCGTAGTGGACTGCCCGGCTCATTTGATGACTCCGCGCTCGGCGGTCTCAACAAAGCGCACCAGCGCTTCGATGTCCTCATTCTGGTCGAGGCTCTCGCGGATTTTCTCCAGCGCCTGCGAAGTGTTCAGCTTCGACTGCGTCAGCAGGCGCACCGCCTGGTGGATGTGCTCGATGCGCGCATCGGTGAAGCCGCGCCGGCGCAGACCCACCACGTTCACCCCGTAAACCTTGGCGCCGCGCTCGTGCACGGTGCGGGAAAACGGCAGCGCGTCCTGGGTGACGACGGTGTAGCCGCCGATGAAGGCGTGGCGGCCGATGCGGCAGAACTGGTGAATGCCGCAGAAGGCGCCAATCGTCGCGTGGTCTTCAATCACCACATGGCCCGCGAGCGTCGCCCCGTTGCCCATGATGACGGAGTCGCCGAGCAGGCAGTCGTGGGCGATGTGCACGTAGGCCATCAGCAGGTTGAAGTTCCCCACCCGGGTCAGGGCGCCGCCGCCCTCGGTGCCGCGATGGATGCTGACGAACTCGCGGATGCGGTTGTCGTCGCCGATGATGACCTCGCTGCGCTCGCCGCGAAACTTCAGGTCCTGCGGAATCAGCCCGATGGTGCAGAACGGAAAGATGCGGTTGCGGCGGCCGATGCGGATAGGCCCGTCGATCACCACGTGCGCTCCCACTTCCGTTTCTTCCCCGATCTCCACTTCGGCGCCGATGACAGCGTAGGGGCCGACGCGCACCGAGGCCGCCAAACGCGCCTGCGGATCAATGACAGCGGTGGGGTGAATGCTCATTCGGTGTTGGCGTTGTTCTTTTGCGCCCGGTCACGGTCGACCAGCGTGGCCATCAGCTCCGCCTCCGCCACCAGCCGCTCGCCCACGTAAGCCTTGCCGGCCATCTTGCAGCGGGTGTTGCGCCAGGAGAGAACTTCCAGCTCCAAGCGCAAGGTGTCGCCGGGAAACACCGGAGCGCGAAAGCGGGCGCCGTCGATCCCGGCGAAGAACACCAGCTTGCTGGCGCGGTCCGGCACTTCACGGAACAGCAGCAGCGCCCCCGCCTGGGCCATGGCCTCGATAATCAGGACCCCCGGCATCACCGGCGCGCCCGGGAAGTGCCCGGCAAAGCAGGGGTCGCCGTTGCGGGTGTGCTTGAGGGCCACAATGCGCTGCTTGGGCTCCATCGACACCACTTCGTCCACCAGCAGCATGGGGTCGCGGTGGGGCAGAACCTGCTCGATTTCGTGCCGGTTCATCTTCACGCTTGACGCTCCTTGAGGCCGATGTCGATTATAGACGAACCCCGCCGAGCTGCGCCAATCGCAGCGGTTTTCTCCCGCTTGCTTGCCGCGCAGCCTTTGGCTAGGATGGGCCACGCCCTATGACGTCTGACTCCTCTCTGCCGCTGCTGCACCGCTATCTCCGCCGGCGGCAGGCGGCGATGGTGAAGCTGTTGGGCGAGCTAGTGCGTATGGAATCCCCCAGCACCGACCGAGCCGCGCTAGATCGGCTGGCGCGCTTCCTCGCCCGCCAGTGGCAGCAGCGGGGCGCCCGCGTCAATCTGCTCCGGCCGCGCAAGTCCGGGCCGATCCTCCGGGCAGAGATGGCGTTTGGCGACAGCCAAGCGGAGGGGCAACTGCTTGTCATCGGCCACTTGGACACGGTCTACTCACTCGGCACGCTCAAGCGGATGCCCTTTAGCGTGCGCGCCGGCCGCGCCTACGGACCGGGAACGTTTGACATGAAGAGCGGGCTGGTTCAAGCGCTCTTCGCCGTGGAGGCGCTGCAAACCCTGGGCCTGTGGCCGACGAAAAAGCTCGTCTTCGTCTTCACCAGCGATGAGGAAGTTGGCAGCGAGGCCGGCCGTCCAGTGATTGAGCGCGAAGCCCGCCGCAGCCGCGCCGTGCTGGTGCTGGAGCCGGCTGCCGGGCCGCAGGGCGCACTGAAAACGGCGCGCAAGGGCGTAGGCGAGTTCGAGCTGGAGGTCGAGGGTCGGGCGGCCCACGCCGGCCTTGAGCCTGAAAAAGGAGTGAACGCCATCGAGGAGTTGGCACGGCAGATCGTCCGGGTGAAGAGATTCGAGCGACCGGCGCGCGGCCTGACGCTGAACGTGGACATCATTGCCGGCGGCACCCGCACCAACGTCGTGGCTGATCACGCCCGCGGTGTCGTTGACGTTCGCATCCCCCGGCTGAAGAACGGAGCCTGGATCGAGCAGCGGATGAAGAGCCTGCAGGCAGTCGACCCACGCGCCAAGCTCATTGTGCGGGGCGGCATCAACCGCCCGCCGCTGGAACGCACCTCTGACGTGGCTAGGCTCTTCCGGCAGGCGCAGCGCTTGTCCCAATCGCTCGGCCTGCGCCTGGAGGAAGCGGCGGTTGGCGGTGGCTCGGACGGCAACTTCACCGCTGCTCTGGGCATCCCCACGCTCGACGGCCTGGGCGGCGTGGGCGCGGGGGCCCACTCGCCGGGCGAGTTCGTGGTCATCCGGCGGATGCCGGAGCGGGCCGCGCTGCTGGCCGGCCTGCTGTTGACACTCTGAACCGCGACGTGCCTACTCGCTCTTGGCCTTCTGGGCCGATTTCACTTCTACCCCGATCACGTGCAGGTTGCCTGCCAGAAGCTCCCAGGAGTGCTCGGGGCTATCCAGCCAGAGCACCTGGCCGGGACGGAGGTCCAGGATGGGCTGGCTGCCGTCGGGCAGGGGGAACTTCACCCGGGCGGAATTGAGGCTGACGACGAGTATAGGCGGATGCGAGTGCATCGGGCTCTTCCGGCCCGGTGCGGCACGCGCTTCTAGAACGCGCACATGGTCATTCTCTAAGACGACTTGATGCACGTCGGGGTCAACCACTGTTGAGTCTTCCGACCTCTGGGCCATTGCCGCGGACAGGCCCGCACCAAGCAGAAAGGCAAGCAGCAGTCCGAAACTGCGACGCATGGTAGCTTCCTCCTGTTTGCTGATTTGGATTTCATCGTACTGCACGCGGGCAAGGTGGTCAACGGCACCACGCCCTTCGGGGCAGGCCGTAGTCAGCGGAGGGAGTCGAAGACGGCACGGTCGAGGTCAACGAGAGTGAGCCGGTAGGCGGTGCGCAGGGCTTGCTCGAGCGACTCCCCGCGCCCCAACGCTTCCAGGAAACGCTCCATATCGCCGCTGCCGTAGCGGCGCTCGAGCGCCTCCACCACCACCACAGCGGCCGCGTAGGCTGCCATCACCTGCTCCGCCTCACCACCGAAGGCAGCCTGAATTCGGCCCAGGGCGCTGCCGTCGCGGGCCTCGAAGAGCGGGCGGAAGCTCTGCCGGCTGATGAGCGGCGACTGCCCGGCGTGGTACTGCGCCAGACCTTCCTGCAGCCAGCGCGGGGCGCGGTCGCGCGTCTTGAGAAAAACGAAGGCGTGCACAAGCTCATGGCGGAGCACTTGCTCCAGCCGCGGCGTCAACGACACCAGCCCCTTCACCGGAATGCGGATCTTGCCGTCATAGAGGCCGTGCACCCAGGGCGGCGTGCCGGTCAGCTCATAGAAGGTCTCGTTGGGATAGAGCAGAACGACGATGGGCTCGCGCGGCAGGACGTCGAAGGTGCTGGCCAGGCTGTCGTGCATGGAGTCGAGCGCCTCCATGATGCTGGCCACCAGCCGCTGCGAAGCCACCTCGCTGCCTTCGTAGCGCAGCAGGAAGCGCCCGCCGGCCTGGTTGCGGTAGCGCTCCACCGCCTTGGCTTCGCGCTCCACCCGCGCCACCAGCGCTTCCACCTCCGCGTCGCTGTGCACCGCCAAGGCCCGCTTCCAGGCTGCCAGGGCGCGCTCCATTTCCTCCTGCTGGTAGTAAATCCAGCCCTGCAAACGATAAGCCTCAAAGGCCACTTCGGGGTTGTCGAGAATGAGCAGCAGGCGGTCGAGGGCGGCGGCATAACGTTGCTGCTCAGCTTCGAGAGAGGCCAGG
>DATEUS010000317.1:0-3086 GCA_035282985.1 Candidatus Acidiferrales bacterium | reverse complement strand
GAGTTGGTGCAGGAAGGCATCAAGCTCCTCCCGGGTGGGGAAGCTGGTGCCGTAGATGCGCTGCATCTGCGGGTTGCCTTCGATGCCTTTCCAGTAGGCGCCGCTGACGGCGAGCAGCTTGAAGGCCTTGATGCGCCCGGTGGAGGGAAGGTGGGGGCCGCGGCAGAAATCAACGAACTTGCCGGTGACATAGACGCTGAACTCGGGCCCGTCGGACTTCTCCCGCACCAGCTCGCACTTGAAGTCTTGGTGCTGCTGCTCGTAGAACTTCAAGCCTTCTTCGCGCGGCAGCATCTTGCGCTCGTAGGGCAGGTCGGCGTCGCGCAGCTCCGCCATCTTCTTCTCGATTTTTTCTAGGTCCTCGGGGGTAAAGGGCTGGTCGCGCAGGAACTCGTAGAAGAAACCCTGCTCGGTGGGCGGGCCCACGCCCAGCTTGACGTCGGGGTAGAGCTCCAGCACCGCCGCCGCTAGCAGGTGGGCCGAGCTGTGCCGGAAGACGAACATTCCCTCTTCGTCGTCCGGGGTGAGGAAGCGCAGCGTGGCGTCCTGCTCCAGCGGCTGGTTGAGGTCGATCATGCTGCCGTTGCTCTGCGCCACCACCGCCTGCTGGGCCAGGCGCGAGTTCAACTTTTTCAACACTTCGAGCGGAGTGGTGCCCTTCGGCACCTGCTCGACCTGCCCCTCCGGCAATGTGACTTTGATGGTCGCCATCGCTGTCAGCCCCCGCCCTGCGGGGTAAAGAAACCCCTACGCTAACAAACCCCTGCCACCAGCGTCAATTCCGGGCCCCCCGCCTTGCGCCAGGAACGCGCTGCAATTGACCCGCGCTGGGCTAGCAGGTATTGTCCTCCCGTCGTGGCTGAAACCGTAAGGCGAGCGTTCACCCGCTGCATCTTCGTCGGCGCGGTGCTGGCCCTGCTCGCTCTGGCCTGGGCAACTGCGCCTCCGCTGGCAGCCGGAGAAGAAAGGCCGCCGGTCGAAATGCAGGTCATTCTGCTGGGCACAGGTTATCCTCGGCCCGACCCCGAGCGCGCCGGCCCGGCCACGGCGGTGGTGGTGGGCGAGAAGCTCTTCGTTGTCGACGCCGGGCGCGGGGTGGTGATGCGCCTGGCCGCCACCGAGTTTCCCCTGAGCGCCCTCCGCGCCGTTTTTCTGACCCACCTGCACTCCGACCACATCGTCGGCCTCCCTGACCTCTTCAACACCAGTTGGATTTTCAAGCGCTACACCCCGCTGGAGCTCTACGGACCCGAAGGGACGCGGGAGCTGGCTGCTGCGCTGCTCGACTTCTTCGCCGTCGACATCCCGGTCCGGCGCGACCTCACCGAGATGCATCCGGGCGCCGGCGCCACCATCAACACCCACATCGTCGAAGAGGGCGTGGTCTATGAGGATGAAGACGTGCGGGTTACCGCCTTCTTGGTCGACCACCGGCCGATGGGGCCCGCCTTCGGCTACCGCTTCGATTTACTCGCCCCGGGCGAGCCTCTCGCCCCCACCGCCGCCGTACCCTCCGCCCCGGCTGGCTCTGGTCCTGGTAGCGGCGACGAAGCGCCAGCTTCGTCGTCGGCTCTTTCTGCGCCCCCACTCGCCCCCGGGGAGCCCCCGATGTCACAGGCTGAACACGCGCAACCTGTCATTCCGAGCGGAGCGAGGAATCTGCTTCTCCGAAGCATCGTCATCTCCGGCGACACGCGCCCCAGCCAGAACCTCATCAAGTATGCCAAGGGCGCCGACCTCCTCATCCACGAAGCCTACCTCCCCGAGCACTTCGACAAAGTGGACTCGCCCGAAGTGGCTGCGCGCCTCAAGGCCTATCACACCAGCGCCGAAGAGGTCGGGCAGGTGGCGCACGAGGCGGGGGTCAAGCTGCTGGTGCTGACCCACGTGGTGCCCGGCGACAGCGACGAGATTTTTCTCGAACGCGCCCGCAAACACTTCAAGGGCACCATCGTCGTCGGCCGCGACCTGATGCGCTTCTGACCCTCATGGTAGGACAGACATTCCTGCTTGCCCTGAGGCACTCGAAGGGTCTGTCCGGCGCCGTCAGGCGCCTGTGCGGTCTGGGACCGACCTCGCCGAAAGGGAAGAGATTGTTCAGCCCAGTGGCTTGTCCTGCTTGCCCTGAGGGACTCGAAGGGGCTTGCCGAAGGGCCCCTGCCACTGGGACAGGCGGCTTGGAATCTCCTTCGACGGGCATCCCTACCGCCCGCAGGCCGATCGTGGCAGGAAGGGCCGGTGTCACCGGAGACACCGGGCTTCTAGGAGGCATCCTGCCGGGGTTACCCCGCCTCCTCCTACCCCGGTCGGCTGCCGATCGTGGCCGGAAGGCCCCCTGTCAACGTTGACAGCGGTGTTCTAGGAAACCCCGTGGAGCCGCCCCTGCCGAAAGGGAAAAGAATGTTCAGCCCAGTGGCTCCTGCCACTGGGGTAGGGACAGGCGAAGCGAAGAATCTGCTTGTGGGCAAAGCAGACCCTTCGACTTCGCTCAGGGTGACGGGTGGCTTGGCTAATGTCTGAAGTGGCGGATACCCGTCAACACCATCGCCAGGCCGAGGCGGTCGGCGGTCCCGATTACGTCGGGATCGCGGACAGAGCCGCCGGGCTGAATCACCGCTGTCACGCCCACTTTGGCGGCTTCCTCGACACCGTCGGGGAAGGGAAAGAAGGCGTCGGACGCCAAGACCGTGCCTTCGAGTGTGTGGCCGAGCTCCTTCGCCTTCTGCGCCCCCAGCTTGACCGAATCCACCCGGCTCATCTGCCCGGCGCCAATCCCCACCGTCTGCCCGACGCGGGCGTACACAATCGCGTTTGACTTCACGTGCTTCACCACCAGCCAGGCAAACAGCAGCGCCTCCATCTCCGCCGCCGTCGGTGCCCGCTTGGTCACTGTCTTCAACTGCTGCCAGTCGAGCCGGCTGACATCCTTGTCCTGCACCAGCAGCCCGCCGGCAATCGACCGCACGCGAAAAGCAGACCCCCTCGGGGCGAGCCCTCGGGACGAGCCCTCGACTCCCCCTCGCTGCCGCTCAGGGTCGCTCGGGGTGACAGCGGGGGGCGCTGTCACTTCCAGCAGGCGGGCTGCT
>DATEUS010000316.1:0-4429 GCA_035282985.1 Candidatus Acidiferrales bacterium | reverse complement strand
GAGCGGAAGGCCACCTTGGGGTTGGACTTGGCCAGAATCTTGGTGATGGCACTGGTCAGGGTGGTCTTGCCGTGATCGATGTGCCCGATGGTGCCGATGTTCAGGTGCGGCTTGGCCCGCTCGAATTTCTCTTTCGCCATTCCTCGCTACTCCCTTGTTTCAGTTGTATTTCCCTGGAAACCCTTTGACCCGTCGGTTGAGCCTGGAGCCCACGATCGGACTTGAACCGATGACCTCGTCCTTACCAAGGACGCGCTCTACCAACTGAGCTACGTGGGCCCGAAGACACCGTCATGCTCTCCTGGTTGGCGGGGCCGTCCGTCCGGCTCCGCAAGGCATCCATAAACCAGTTGGAGCGGGAGACGGGATTCGAACCCTGCCTGCGGCAGGCAGGCCGCGACCCTCTCATCGCCCTTGGCTCCGTGCTCTCAACATCTCCCGTCCCTTCCCGCTCTTCCAGAACTTTTCCCGTCTGCGGGCCTCCAATCGCGACCCACATCTCTCGGAGTAGATCAACTCAAAAGGCTCTCGGGAGCGCGTGGAGCGGTTCTGCCCGGTGTTGTGTTCTTTCAGGCGGCGCTCCAAGTCACCGGTCATACCGATGTACAATGCTCCATCCTTCCGGCTCCGCAAGGCGTACACAAACCAGTTGGAGCGGGAGACGGGATTCGAACCCGCGACCATCGGCTTGGAAGGCCGAGACTCTACCACTGAGTTACTCCCGCCTCGAATCCTCACTCTCTCCTTCGCCCTCGTGCAGTGCCGCGCAGGCGCATGGTGGACGGGGGAGGATTCGAACCTCCGTAGCCCACAAGGGGCGGCAGATTTACAGTCTGCTGCCTTTAGCCACTCGGCCACCCGTCCGCCCCAACCGCGAACCTCCGTGCTCCTGCTCCTGTGAGTGACGTGCTGGCGGGATGGGACCTGTGCCGCTTCCGTAGAAGGCGGGCAAGCTTCTTCGCGTGGCCCACTGCCGCCCTCGCGAGGAAACCTACAAGCTCTCTCGACTACAACTGATCCCAAGATTCCCGCACGCAGTCGCTGGAGCTGGCGAAGGGATTCGAACCCCCGACCCTCTGATTACAAATCAGATGCTCTACCACTGAGCTACGCCAGCCCACCTGCCTTCCGGCAGGCCTGACAAACAATAAAAAATACCATAATCGGCAATCTAATTGCAAGGGCCCACGAGGATTTTCTTGTCCTTGGGGGGACCCTGGTCCCGCGACCCCAGCGTCCCGAAGGTCCCTCTAGGCGGCGTGGCCAGACTCCCCTATACTCAACCCGTTTTTGATCCCCTGCGGGGGGAAAAGGATGCCCCGAGCCAGGCAGTACCTCTTGCTGGTGGGCGCGCTGGCATTGGTCGCGCTGGTCCTCTACGTGACCTACCAAGGCCGGCCCAAGCCGATTCCTCGCCCACCGGCCACCGCCCAGGAGGGCCTTGCTTGGATTCCAGCCCAGGCCAAGCTGTTGGTCGGAGTTGACCTGGCCGGACTGCGGCAACAGGGCTGGCTGCTGGGAACGATTGAGCAGGTCGCCGGCAACGTGCGCGAGGAGCCGGACTATGCCGCGTTTGTCAGCGCCACCGGCTTCGATTACAGCCGCGATCTGGACCGCGTGTGGCTGGGCGCCTTCGGCCCCGCCAAGCAGCCGCCGATGGCCGGCGTGGCTCAGGGGCGCTTTGCCCGCAGCCGAATCATTGGCTATGCCCGCCAACAAGGGGCCACGCTTCATCGGCACCAGGGCCTTGAAATCTACGAGCTGCGCTTCGCGCCTGCGGCTGTGGGTGAGCCTCCGCGGCCCTTTGCCTTCGCGTTTCTCGATGACTCCCGCATTGCTTTTGCCTCCGACGTCGAGCGAGCCGGAATGGTTATTGATTGCTGGCTGGGACGAGCGCCGGCGATTGCCTCGGACGCATCCCGCCGCAACGAGCTCCAGCAACTGGCGGCGGGCTGGCAGGCGTGGGCAGTGGATACCGCGGGGCTATGGGAGTCGTTGTTCAGTGGCAACCAACCGGGTCCGTCCGACGTGGGTTCAGTCATCGCGCAACTGGCCGTGGGGTTGCGAGCGAGTGAGCAAGGCCTGGAGCTGGGCGCCGAGGCGCGCTGTCGCGAGCCCGGGCAGGCCAAGCGGCTGCACGACAACCTCAAGCTGATGGCTCTCTTGGGGCAGGTCGCATTGTCGCGCCAAGAAAATGAAACCATGCAGGCTCTCGGTGAAGCGTTGAAACAGTTGTCGCTCGCGCAGCGCGAGGAGATCGTCGAAGCGCGGCTGCTTCTTTCTCCCGCTACGGTCGACAAGCTGCTCCGCGCCGCACCCGCCACCGCCCGACGACACTAGAAGTCATCTCATAAACCCACAGTTTGGCGCCTTCGGAAGGGCACGGCTTCCCTGTCCTGAGCGAAGTCGAAGGAAGCCGTGCCGAAAATGTGGCTAAAAAACAGGGCTTTAGCCCCTGAGGGACTTCTGAAGCCCCTCAGTCCACGCAATGTCTCGTCTTGCCCATTTATGAGATAGCTTCTAGAGAAGCGTTGCCTTGCAGAAGACAGGCCGAGCTCAGAACCAGGACAGTTAGGGATAGAGTGGGGGCTAGTCGTCGCCGCCGCGGGTCAGCAAAGGTCGGGCGTGCGCCGTGTAGACGTTGCCGGCCCGCAGGAAGCGCCAGGGATTGACCGGCGCCTCCCACAGCCGCACTTCGTAGTGCAGGTGGGGGCCGGTGGCGCGGCCGGAGCTGCCGACGTAGCCAATGATGTCGCCGCGTTGCACCGCTTGGCCGCGGTAGGCCTGGAAGTTGGAGAGGTGGGCGTACCAGGTGGTCAGGCCGCCCCCGTGGTCAATCACGACCAGACGGCCGGAACCCGAGCGTCGGTTGGCCCAGACCACAAATCCGTCCGCGGCGGCGCGGACCGCGTCGCCGTATTCGGCGGAGATATCGACGCCGGCGTGGAAAGCGCCTTCGCCGCTGAAGGGATCCATCCGATTGCCGAAGCTGCCGGCCAGCCGCCCACGCACCGGCCACAGCGATGGTGTGTAAT
This sequence comes from Candidatus Acidiferrales bacterium, assembly GCA_035282985.1. GTDB lineage: Bacteria > Acidobacteriota > Terriglobia > Acidiferrales > 2-02-FULL-67-57 > DATEUS01. The sequence goes on along the minus strand of DATEUS010000316.1, from coordinate 1,394 downwards.
TCAACTGGGTCAAGTCTTGGCCGGGCAATGGACGCACGCCACTGGCATAGAGAGTGACGGCGGTGGCGTGGTGCTGGAGGAAGCGGTAGCGGGCGAGCGTGTCGCGAAAGTCTTCGCCCAGGGCCTGTGGCGGGGCCTGGGAGTCAAGGTTGCCGAAGGGCGTCTGCCGCAGTCGCATCAGGCCATAGCTGGCGGCCACCTCATTGGCCAGCGACTCCAAACTCGTCAGGCGTTGACGGGTCTCGGTGTTGGTGGCCTGCAAGGTCTGGGTCAGGGCGCGGAGTTCTTCCCGCTCGGCGCGAACTTGCCGGTAGTCGTGGACGGTGAGAAGCAGGTGGGCGTAGGAAGCCACTCCGGTGAGCACAGCCCCGACCCCGATGAGCGCGGCCAGCAGTACCAGATGGACCAGGTAGCCGGGGAGCCGGACCTTGCGGATCTGCCCGCGCGGGTCGTGGGCAAAAATAACCGTGTAGGCTCGCTTCTGCATCACTCTCTAGTTCTACTCAGAATCCGCCTGGCCGAAAGGGCAGCGTCGGCAAGCGGTTAGGGCAAAGACCCTACCCGGCGCTACGGGACAGTCCGTTCGCTTTTTACCCCGGTAAGGGAAAGGGTGTCAAGGAAAAAGCGCAATTATTTGCAGACGGGGGTCGGGGCTTTCCCCCACAGCAGCGACGGAGTAGAATAGCAGGCTGATGCGCAGCGAAGTTGAGTTGATTCGCCTCTTGCAGCAACGATTTCCCGCCGGCGGCGGTGTGCGGGTCGGCATTGGCGACGATGCCGCCGTGCTGGCGGGCGACGGCCGCCGCGATTGGGTGGTCACCACCGACCTCTTGGTCGAAGGAGTCCACTTTCTCCGCGCGGCGCAGTCTGCCCGGGCGTTGGGGTGGAAGGCGCTGGCGCGCTCACTGAGTGACATTGCCGCCATGGGTGCACGCCCGCGCTACGCGCTGGTGGCGTTGGCCGCGCCGGCTTCCACTCCCACAGAATGGGTGAAAAATTTCTTCGCCGGCATGGGCCGGTTGGCGCGGCGTCATCGCGTGAAAGTGGCTGGCGGCGACTTGGCCGCGGCCCCGCAGGTCGTCGCCGACGTGCAGGTTCTCGGCGAAGTGAAAAAAGGAAAAGCTCTGCTGCGCCGGGGCGCGCGCCCCGGGGACATCATCTTTGCCAGCGGCACCCCGGGGCTCTCCGGCCTGGGGCTCGCTTGCCTGCGCGCCCGGGTGGCTTCGGTGCGGCCGCTGCTCAAGCGCGCCGTCCGCGCCCACGTGTTTCCTCAACCGCGGCTCGGCCTGGCGGCGGCGCTGGCGCGGCGTGGCGGGGTGACGGCGATGATTGATTTGAGCGACGGTCTCTCGACCGACCTCAACCATCTCTGCGAGGCCAGCGGCGTCGTGGCG
>DATEUS010000315.1:0-10665 GCA_035282985.1 Candidatus Acidiferrales bacterium | reverse complement strand
TTCATCTCCAGCTCGAACAGAGCCGCCAGCACGTCCGAGGGGCTGAGCCCGCTGGCCTCTACCACCTGGTCGACGTGCAAGGCTTCATCTGGTCTTAGGATGCTGAAAACCGTCTGCTCGATGCCGGCCAGAGCCGCCATCAGCGGCAACTCGGACTGCTCGCCTGTGGTCGGGGCGCTGGCGGCCAGACGTTCCAGGATTTCCGCCCGCACCGGCATGGGCAGCTCCTCCACCACGTCCTCCCAAGTCTCCACCAGCTTGGCCCCCTGCTTGATCAGGGTGTTGGGGGCGTGGCTCTTGGGGTTGGTGATGTTGCCCGGGAGACCGTAGACCTGGCGGTTGTACTCCATCGCCAGCCGCCCGGTGATGAGCGAGCCGGAATAGCGGCTCCCCTCCACCACCATTACTCCCCAGCTTAGCCCGGCAATGATACGGTTGCGAATGGGAAAATTCTGCGGAGCGGGAAAGGTGCCGATGGGAAACTCGGTCAGCACGCAGCCGTTGGCCTCGATTTGTTGGCGCAGCTTCTTGTTCTCCTTGGGGTAGTCCACTTCAATGCCGCAGCCCAGCACGGCGATAGTCCGCCCGCCGGGAGCCTTCAACGCGCCCCGGTGGGCGGTGGAGTCGATCCCGCGGGCCAGACCACTGACGATGGTCAGGCCGCGAGCGGCCAGGTCTTCCGCCAGCCGTTCGCCCACCTGCTGGCCGTAGGGCGAAGGCTTGCGCGCCCCCACCATCGCCAGGCAATGCGAGGAGAGCACGGAGGGATCGCCGCGCACGTAGAGCAGCACCGGCGGGTCGTAGATTTCCTTTAGCAAGGAAGGATAGTCGGGCTCGTCCCAGGCCAGCAGTTGACAGCCAAGCTGGCGCACTTTCTCCAGCTCCTGCTCGGCCGCCTTCAGCGGCGCTCCGGAGACAATTGTCTGCGCCACCGGGGCGGGCAGGCCGCAGGCTTCAAGTTCTGTCAGTCGTGCAGCGAAAATCTTCTCCGGCGCGCCGAAGCGCTTGAGCAGCTCCGCCGCCAGCCGCGCCCCCACACCCGGTGTCAGCAGCACCGCCAGCCAGTACGTGTATCGGTCGAGCTCTTGCCTCATTTTCCCTTCAGCCCCAAGGGCGGCAAAACTCCAGTGAAACTAGCGGTCGGCGCACCAATCTGTCAAGTCGAGCCTCGGGCGTACCGCGCCGGCGCCTGCGCCAGCAGGTTCGGAGTGGATTGAAGAGTGTGCGTCACGGGTGCTAGAGTGCACGCTTCTACGCGCGTCCGGCGCACCTGTTTGCGCGTAGTTACTCGTGGAGTGCCCGTGAAGGAAAGAATTCGGTTCCGTCGCCCTCCCTCGCGCCCGCGCCGCGTCCCCGGCCCGCGGCGGTTATCCGTGGTGCGCTACCTGAACACCGCCCCGCTTATCTGGGGACTGGAGCGCGGACCACAGCGGCGGCGCTACCAGTTGAGCTTCACCGTGCCGGCCACCTGCGCCGAAGACCTGGGCAGCGGGCGGGCGGACATCGGCATCCTTCCCGTGTTCGCCTACCAGACGATTCCCGGCTTGAAGGTGATTCCCCACATCGCCATCACCAGCCAGAGAAAGGTGGAAAGCGTGCTGCTGGTGAGTCGCGGTCCGGCGCGGCGGGCCAAGCGGGTGGCGCTCGACGCCAGCTCGCGCACCTCGGCGGCGCTGGTCAAGATACTGTTTGCCCGGCACTGGGGGCGCAGCCCGGACTACGTCGAAGCTGCGCCCGACCTGGCCGCAATGTTGAGCGAGGCCGACGCTGCCCTGCTCATCGGCGACCCGGCCTTGCGTTTCAGCCTGCACGCCCCCGGGACGCAACGGCTCGACGCGGAGAACCTGCACGTCTATGACCTGGGGGAGGAGTGGTGGCGGCTGACCAACCTGCCCTTCGTGTTTGCCTTCTGGGCGGTGCGGGCGGAGAGTGTCGGCTCGGCAGACGAGAAGCACACGCTGGTGCGGGACTTCTGCCGCTCGCGCGACGAAGGCCTGGAGCACCTGGATGAGATCGCCCACGAGGCGGCTGCCAAGCTTCAGCTGCCCGGCGGACAACTGGAGCGCTACCTTCGCTACTCCATCGACTACCGGCTGGACGCCCCGCAGCAGGCGGGACTAGAATACTTCTTCCGGTACGCACACGAACTGGGGCTGCTCGATGAGGTGCGGCCGGTGGAGTTTCTCTGAGATGGGCTTGTCACCCCAAGAAGCGCTGGACCTGTTCCGCGCCGACGACCTCATCGGCCTCGGCATGGCCGCCGACCAGGTACGCCTCCGGCTACATCCGGAGAATGTCGTGACCTACCAGATCGACCGCAACATCAACTACACCAACGTCTGTACCGAGTACTGCTCCTTCTGCGCCTTCTACCGTCCTCCGGGGCATGCCGAGGGCTACCTGCTGCCGCTCGAAACCATCTACGAGAAAATCGACGAAACCCTGGCCCTGGGCGGAACCGGCATCCTCATGCAGGGCGGGCTCCACCCCGACCTGAAAATCGACTACTACGAGAACCTGCTGCGGGCCATCAAGAGGCGCTACCCGCAACTGCACCTGCACTGTTTCTCGGCGCCCGAGATCCTCAACATCGCCGAACTCAGCGGCCTGACCCTTCGCGACACCTTCCGGCGCCTGATGGAGGCCGGGCTGGACTCCATGCCGGGTGCGGGGGCGGAGATTCTTGACGATGAGGTGCGCCACCGCATCAGCCGCCTGAAGTGCAACACGGCGGAGTGGATTGAGTGCCACAAGACCGCCCACCAGCTCGGCCTGCGCACGACGGCGACGATGATGTTCGGCTGCGGGGAGACGCTCGAAAACCGGGTCAACCACCTGGAGACCATTCGACAGATGCAGGAAGAAACCAGCGGCTTCACCGCCTTTATCCCCTGGGTCTATCAGCCGGAAAACACCCCGCTGGGACGCGTCATCAAGGAGCCGACGACCGCGGTTGACTACCTCAAGACGCTGGCCATCTGCCGCCTCTATCTCGACAACATCGACAACGTGCAGGCCAGTTGGCTGACGCCGGGAATCAAGATCTGCCAGGTGGCGCTGCGCTTCGGCGCCAACGACGTGGGCAGCATCCTCATCGAGGAAAACGTCGTCTCCGCCGCCGGCTGCCACAATCGCACCAATGAGGCCGAGCTCAGAAGGATTATTCGCGACGCGGGTTTCAACCCCGCCCAGCGCGACCACCTCTACCGCACGTACTTCCTGCGCTACAACTGAGCCCCCCGCAGGAGCCCCCCAGGCAGGAGCCTGGGGGCTCAGGAGATGTGTGCTTCGCTGTCCTGGTTACCAGTCCAACCCGGTGGCTCCTGCCACCGGGCCCAGCAGCGTCCCTCGACTTCGATCGGGATAGAGGGACCGCTGGGGTGAACGGGCTAGCCTTTTGTTGGGGGATGGACAGTGAGTTCAACTTCGGTGCCGTCGGGGAGGTCCAACGATTCCACAGGTTTGAGGACGCCGTTCTGGTAGACGGCGCGGATTCTTATTGTCCCGGCGGCAGGTGCCCTTCGACTTGGCTCAGGGCTAGCCGCCGGGCTCCGCATCTTTGCTGAAGGCTGACGGCTGATAGCTGACCGCTTGTCCAGCGCGGCATTCGCGAGCTTGTCGGCCCCGCGGGTGAGCTTGCGGGGCACGGCCTCGACAACGAAGTAGTCGAAGCCGCTGATCAGTTTGTGGGCTTCCTCGTGCAGCGGCTTCAGGTCGGGGCTCTTGACCCTGTAGTCGCCCTGCACCTGCCGCGCCAAAAGCTCCGAGTCGGTGCGCACCTTGAGCGCACGCCAGCCCTGCTGGTGGGCGTAGGCGAGCGCGGCCAGCAGCGCCCGATACTCGGCGACGTTGTTGGTGGTCTTCCCCAGGCGGCCGGCGAGCCGGGCCTTGGCGTGCCCGGCAGCGTCCTCAAACACGATCCCATAGGCGGCGGGACCAGGGTTGCCCCGGGCTGCGCCGTCAATGGTGGCCACCATGCAGTCGCTCGGCGCACTGCGGCGGGACGGATCGAACAGCGGCGGATGCGGCCGGCGGCGCGCCACGGAGGTCAGCTACCCGCCTCCACAGGCTTGTCCCGAGCAGCGTCGAGGGACTGCTCGGCGGCCGGCCCCGCAGGAGGCGGGGGGATGTAGTAGAGAATGCGGTGGCAGGATTCGCAGAAATGAATCTGGTCGTTGCGCTTGACCTCAGCGAACGTTTGCGGACGGATGTGGATGAGGCAGACCTGGCACACCTCATCACGGGCTTCCGCCAGGGCGATGCCGCCGTGGGCGCGGGCGATGCGGTCGTAGATGGTCAACATCTCTTCGCCGATCTGGCTGCGCAGAGCCTCACGCTGGGCTTGGAGGTCGGCGACTTCCTTCTTGAGCGCGGCTTGCTCCTCGCCCAGCTGGCGCAAAGCAGCGGTGACGCGGTGCTCCACGTTCTTCAACTCCACCTCGGCCGCCTTGATCCGCTTCTCCAGCTCTTCGACGGCGATCATCGCCTCCAGGACGCGGTCTTCGGCCTGAATCTTCTGCTGCTCGTCGGCGTCGATCTCCTGCTGCAAGGCGCGGTAGGCCTCGTTGGACTTGACCTCGTAGATCTGCCCCTTGTGCTTGCTGATGCGCTCCTCCAACTGCTTGACGTCGAGTTCCAATTTCTTGCGGGCTTTCAGGCTTTCGGTGTGGTGGCTGCGCCCATGCTCGAGGGTGTGGCGGGTGCGAGACAATTCGCTTTCGGCTTGGGCGCGGCGCTTCGGGAACAGTTCAATCTGGCGGGTCAGGTCGTGCAGGCGGAGGTCCACCTGCTGCAAATCAATCAGTCGTTGCAGGTCGGCCAGCATACCCTCGTCCGACTAACGTGACAATCAGCACGGTCACTCTTGCCCCATGGTGTGGCATAAGTGAATTGTGCGGTTCTCCCCGAGACGGATACGCCATTCTAACAACCCGACTATCGGGTGTCAAACCAGACCTACAGGCCTTGGTCGGACACGATTTCTGCACTGTCGTGCTAGGATAAGCATCTAACTTGTAGGCTGCCCGGGCCAAGGACAATCAGGTTTGCGGCCTGTAACGAAAGCAAGCGGCGGGAGACTACACGCATAGCGGGAGGCCGGAGTGCTCGTTCGCGTTCCGAAAGGCTGGGAGACACCAGAGCGGGAGGTAACCCCGGAGGCGATCTACCGCGGTCGGCGCCGCTTTCTGCAAGGCGCCGCCGGCAGCCTGGCCGGGCTGGGCCTGGCCGGGGTCGGACTCAAGACCTGGCTTGACATGCTGACGCCGCCGACGGCAGTGGCCCAAAATCTGCCGGCGCTGCCCGCCCAGCGCAACGCCAAGTACACCACCGAGCGGCCCATCACCTCCGAGCAGATTGTCGCCCGCTACAACAACTTCTACGAGTTCACCACCGACAAAGAGCAGGTGTGGCGGGTGGCTGACAATTTTCCCTCGCGTCCGTGGGAAATCGAGGTCACGGGTGAGGTGGAAAAGCCGCGGCGGATTGACGTCGATGAGCTGATCAAGCAAATGCCGTTGGAAGAGCGGGTGTACCGTCTGCGCTGCGTGGAAGCGTGGTCGGTGGTGGTGCCCTGGATCGGCTTTCCGCTGGCGGCCTTCGTCAAGTGGGCGCGGCCGACGAGCCGGGCGGGCTTCCTGCGCATGGTCAGCTTCCTCCGTCCCGGGGAAGCCCGCGGCCAACGGGAGCAGCATTGGTATCCCTGGCCCTACTTCGAAGCGCTGACGATGGCGGAAGCCACCAATGAGTTGGCTCTGCTGGTGGTGGGCAGCTACGGCCACCGGCTGCCGAACCAGAACGGGGCGCCGCTGCGGCTGATCGTGCCGTGGAAATACGGCTTCAAGTCCATCAAGGCGATCGTGAAGTTCGAGTTCACCCGCACGCGACCGAAGAACTTCTGGAACGTGGTGGTGCCCGACGAGTACGACTTCTTCGCCAACGTCAACCCGGCCGCTCCTCACCCGCGGTGGTCGCAGGCCAGCGAACGCGACGTGGCTACCGGACAGCGCATTCCCACCCGTCCTTACAACGGCTACGCCGAATACGTCAGCCGCCTCTACACCTAGTCCCGGCAGCCGATTTTTTTGCGACTCTCCTGGCCTGGACGGCGTAGTCTGGGTAGGATGACGGTATCGAGCGCAGTAGCGCGTCTGGTATGGTTCGGGCCGCCCCGTTCGAGGGGGCGCTGGATGCCGCTTGCTTCCACAGCTTCGGACGCCGAGCTGGTCGCCGCCGTCCGTCGGGGTCAGGGCGAGGCCATCACCCGGCTGGTAGAGCGTTATTCCCCGCGACTTTATCGCTACCTGGTGCGGCTGGTGGCCAATGACACCCTGGCCGAAGACATCCTGCAGGATACCTGGCTGCGAGTGGTGGAGCGGCTCGACCACTACGACAAGGCGAAACCGTTCGTGGTGTGGGTGTTCGCCATCGCGCGCCATCGGGCTATCGACACGCTGCGGCAGCGCGCCCGCATGAAGCAAAAGCTCGGACGCCCGGCCGAGCCGCACGAGAACGAGCAGGGTGAGTATCTGGACCCGTTAGAACAGGCAGCGTCGGCGGAGCCTTCGCCCCTGGAGCGGCTAGCAACGGTAGAACTGGAGCGGCGGGTCGACCAGGCCTTTGCCCTTCTGCCCCTGCACTACCGCGAGGCCCTCACCTTGCGTTTTCACGAAGACATGGGCATGGAAGAGATTGCCCGCTTGTTGGGTCTGCCGCTCTCCACCGTCAAGACCCGCGTGCAGCGCGGGCTGCTGCTGCTCCGCCAACGGGCCGAAGCCCTAGGATTGAACCAGCCATGAACCAGCACCAGCAAACGCGAGAGAAGTTGGCCGCTCTGGTTGCGGGCCTCCTCGCGCCTCGCGAGGCGAGCCGGGTACAAGACCATTTGGCCGTATGCCCGGAGTGCCGCCGCGAGGAGGAAGTCTGGCGACGCTTGCTCCGGGCGATGCAGCGTGTCCCTGAAACCCTGCCCACACCGGCTCGCCTGGCCCACATTGCCGCCCGGGCGGAAGCGCACCGCCAAGAAGTGCTGGAGCAGCGCTGGAATCGGCTGGTGCTCACCGGGCTGGTGCTCTACGGCTGGGCCCTTTTCGTCGTGGTGCTGCCGGTCCTGCCGCTGGGAGTGAGTTGGCTGGCCGAGCATTTCTCCCTCCACTGGTTTGTCGTGGTGATTCTGGGATTGGGTCTGTGGTGGTCGTTCTGCTGGGTGATTGGACTCTCGCTGCTTCCGGTGTTGCGGGCGCAGCGCCGGCAACTGGAGGAGAAAACTCTATGAACCAGCTTGCCTACGACACCAAAGCCACGCTGAAGGCGGAGCTGAAATTCATCCCCGCTGCCGCCTGGGCGGTGGCCGGCGTGGTGCTGCTGCTCTGGTTCGCGGTGGCGGTGCCGCTCATTCTGGGCACGGTCAGACCCAGGCCGGGCGCGCCGCCAGTCTGGCTGCTAAGCGCCATCCTGGCCTTCGCCGGGATCGTTCTGGGCATTTGGGTCGCGATGATTTTTTACGTCAATGCTGACGCCGGCCGCCGGCAGATGAACCGCCTGCTGTGGACGCTGATCGTGATCTTTGTGCCCAACGCCATCGGGTTCATTGTTTACTTTCTGCTTCGGCGTCCCATCGCCGGCCTTTGCCCCAAGTGCCGCGCCCTGGTTCAGCCTGACTTTGTCTACTGCCCGGCCTGCGGGCAGGCGCTGGCGCCGAACTGTCCCTCCTGCCACCGGTCGGTTGAGACCGGCTGGACAAGTTGCGCCTATTGCGGAGTCAAGTTGACTGGCTGATGGGGGAAGCTACTGGTTCTTCTCGGTCTGCTTCTCGAGCTCATTCCGCCACCAATCCCGGGCGTTGGCCATCGCCCGCTCATTCTGGAACGGCGGCTTGCCGTAGCTCCAGTTGAAATCCTTTCCGGCGAAGCGGGCCAGAGCCTGGATGGCAATGTCGCTGACATAGACCGGGTTCGCGTCCTCACCAAAGCGTCCTGTCGGGCCGGCCGGCAGCGTACGCGCATCGCGCAGCTTCTCCAGGAGCGCCGGTACCACCACCTCCCGGGTGCGCGGGTCCCCGAGCTCACCCGCCAGGAAGACGTAGCGCGCCGTCTTGAGCGGAGGCAGGTAACCCCGGTCAAGCTGCCGCAGGACCTCATCCAGTAGTGGCCTCGTGTTCAGCCCCAGAATCAGCCGGTTGAGTTGAATGGTAACGCCGCGTTTGGGCAACAGGCGCCGCGCCAACTCCCGAACGCTGGCGGTGTCGGCCTGCTGCAGCAGCCGCTCCATCAGCGCGCGGCCAGCGCCGGCCGACATGCCGTCGAAACTTTCTTCAAAAGAGACTCGAGGCTCTCCCGGCTCCAGTTCCAGCTCCATCGGCGGCGTCAGGCGGTTCACCAGCCCGGCGCGGATCTCCACCGGGCGCGGAGGCTGCGGGGGCCAGGATGGATGAGCGACAAGGAGTTCATAGAAGCCCGGGGACAGATCTCGAATGCAGAAGCTGCCGTGCTCGTCGCTGGCCACCTCGGCTGCTGATGCCGACTCACTGGCCCCGCCTTCAATCTTGGGCAACAACGTCAACCCGGCGCCGGCGATGACGCCTCCGCTCTCATCCCGCACCTGCCCGCAGACCCAGCCGGTGGTCTTGGCCTCCTCGCTCTGGAAACCCGCCGCCGGTGCCTGCGGGCAGACTGCAAGAACTGCGGCCACCACCATGAATCCAACCAGGTGCGCCCGCTTTTTCCGACTCAACTTTTCCTCTCGCTCGTTCATCGTTCAGGCCAACAAGAATAATACCAGCGTTGTGAGCGCCGCGGACAGCAGGAAAGTCATCACGCAGTAGCCCATGATGTCGCGGATCGAAAGCCCGGCAATGGCCAGGATCGGCAAGGCCCAGAACGGCTGCACCATGTTGCCCGTTTGCTCCCCGAAGGCCACCGCCATGGCCGTGACCGCGGGAGAAACCCCCAGCGTCACCGCCGCCGGAATCACAAACGGCCCCTGCACCACCCAGTGGCCGCCGCCGGAGGGAATGAAGAGCGTGATGAGAATCGAAGAAACAAAACAGAAAAAAGGAAAGGTGAGCTGGCTGGAGACGGAAACGAACCAGTGTGAAATCACTCCGGCCAGGCCCGAGTCCTGCATCATTCCCATAATGCCGCCGTAGAGCGGATATTGCAGGGCCAGCGGCCCCACCACGCGCGCTGCCTGGTTGAACGCGCGCACGTAACTGGCCGGGCGAACGTGCAGCGCCATCCCCACCACCAGGAAAATCAGAATGACCACGTTCAGGTTGAGCTCTAGGCCGCGCCGGTAAAAGTGGCTCGCCAGGAAGACGCCGCCGAGAAGCACCAGCAGGTAGAGCAGCAACCGGCTCCGCTCGAGCCGCTGGGCGGGCGTCCGCCCGGAGGCGATGGTGTCGTCCGTTGCGGTCTCAGCCTCGGCCAGCAGGGCCGGATCGAGGCGCCGGATCTGCGCGCCCCGCGGCATCATCAACCGGAACATCAGCGGCAGGGTGAGAAACGTGCCAGCGACCAGGACCAGGTTCATCGGCGCCAACAGCGTCTGCGACAGCGCCACGGTCTCCACGCCGGTATAGCGGGCGATCAGGTTCATTTCACTGCCCGCCGTGGCGCTGACCAGTGCGATCGAGCTCGAAGCCCCCGAAGCCCAGATGACAAACCCGGAGTAGGCTCCGGCCACCAGAAACCCGAAGTCGCAGCCGGGCACGCGGCGGCCCATCTCCTTGGCCAGCAGCGCCGAAGCCACCAGCGCGAAACCCCAGTTGACCAGCGAGGCCAGCGCCGACACCACCGTCAAGACGACAATGGCGCTTCCCTGCGAGCGCGGTGCCGAGGCAATCCGCTCCAGCACCTGTCGCACCGGCCGCGAGCTCGCCAAGGTGTAGCCGGTCAGCAGGATCAGAATCATCTGCATAGCGAAGGGAAGAATCTTCCACAGGCCGTCGTACCACTGCGTGGTCAGCTCAAGTGGGCTGGCGGGCGTCAGCCCCAGCGCCAGCACGTAGGTCAGGAGGGTCAGGAGCAGGCAAAAGAGGAAAGGGTCGGGCATCCAGCGCTCGACGATGCGCACAAAAAAGCTGGCCAGCCGGTTCAGCATCGGTTTCCCCTCCGGGGCTCTTCCCGGCTACCCCCTCCCCCCTGGCTGTTTTCGACTCCCGCTGTCCATACAACTCTCTGATTCCACAGCTTTTACGATGTTTGACATTTGTCAGCCTATGTCAACTCCCCTAACCCCTTTTCTCCCTTATGGTTACATCCAAATCCTCCCCTCCTCCCCGCCCTTGGCCCGGCCTGGGCAATCGGTGTTTGGTTTACGAGTTTCGATTTTCGATTTTCCATTTTCGATTTTCGTCTTCCGTTCTCGCTCTCGGCCCACACCTCCGCTCTCGCCACCTAATGCCTTACCTGAATTCACTCCCCAATGTCTACGGTTTTCGCGGCTTTTGCGGTTTTTGCGGCCGTTTATTCTCCCTCTGTTTTCAAGGGATTGGCGGCAAAAACCGCTCTGCTTGCCCTGAGTTACGTCGAAGGGAGCGGAGTCGAATGGGCGATTCTTGCCTGCCCTGCTTGCCCCGAGGGATTCGAGGGAAGCCTGTCGAAGGGCGGTTATTTATTTTTCCAGACAAATCAACCGCATAGAACGAATATGCGGACTTGGATTCCT